>NZ_NCVG01000023.1:0-13551 GCF_002096835.1 Streptococcus mitis
ACCACCTTAATCGTTGCCGGAACTTCAACTAATACATTTCCATTTTTATCTTTTACAACAACCGTTACTGGTTTATCCCCAACAGTTGTTGCATCAAATGGTTCTTTTTGTCCTTCTGGAACTTTGTATTCAAATGTTGAACCTTCTGGATAATCACTTGGAGTAATACTGTCTCTTGCTTGAGGTTTCTCAGTTGGATTTACAGGAATTAATTGTTCTTTACCTTCCACTACTTTAACCTTAGCTGGAACTTCTACAAGTTTATCTTCTCCGTCTTTTGCTTCTACAATAACATCTTTTTCGCCTAGTGTTGTTGTATCTACTGGAGTTTTATATTTGAATGTTACTCCATCTGGATATTGTTCAGGATCAACACTCTTAGATGCATCTGGTTGTTTGTTTGATTTATCAACTGGTACATATTGTGTCTTCGGTTCAACAACCATCACTTTTGCAGGGACTTTTGCAATAACCTTATCTCCAATTTTTGCTACTACAACAA
Source organism: Streptococcus mitis (assembly GCF_002096835.1). GTDB lineage: Bacteria > Bacillota > Bacilli > Lactobacillales > Streptococcaceae > Streptococcus > Streptococcus mitis_W. The sequence continues at coordinate 503 of NZ_NCVG01000023.1, forward strand.
CATCTTTTTCGCCTGGTGTTGTTGTATCTACTGGAGTTTCATAAGAAAACTCTGTCTCTTTAGGGAATGCTTTAGGGTCAATACTTCCTTCAACAGCTGGTTGTTTGTTATCCTTATCTACTGGGACAAATTGTGGATAGCTTTCAACAACTCGTACAGTTGCTGGTACTTCTGCAATAGGATTACCATCTTTATCCAGCACTTCAACAATCACATTCTTATCTCCAGTTGTTGTTACATCGATTGGAGATGTTTGCCCATCTGGAGTCTTATATCTAAATGTAGATCCTTCTGGATAATCTGTTTTATCAATGCTCTTTTCTGGATCTGGTTGTTTGTTGTTTTCATCAACTGGGACGATTTGTGGTATACCTTCAACTACTGTAACTGGTACTTTAACAGTTGTTGTTTTCTCTTCATCATCTACAATGTATTTAACAGTCACATCCACTTCAGTATCATCTGTTAAGTCAGGGACTGTTACTGTAGCTGTTTTATCAATTTCAACTCTAGCACCTTGTGGTAGTTTACCTGTAAATGTTCCATCAGCAATCGCTTTTTCAGCTTGAGCAAGTACTTTTTCTTTTGCTTTTTCTTTGTCGCCATTTTTAGGAACAAGAATTTCATCTGCTTCTGGTTTTGGTAAAACTGTTACTGGAACTTTCACTGTTTCGGTTAACTTACCATTATCATATGTTACCGGGATTGTCGCTTCTTTATTTCCTGCTTTAGCAGTAATATCTTCAGCAATGACAGGTTCACCTTTTGTTCCGTCTGTACCTGGTGTTACAGCACCTTTCACATCATCTTTTGTAACAGTATCCCCTTCAAATACTACTAATTTCTTAGCTGTTGAACCTACTACTGTTACTGGGACTGTTACTTCTCTAGTTGCAACTACTTTACCATCTTTTACATACTCTACAACTGCTGTTGCTGGCTTTTGTACTCCAGTTGCTGTTGTTTCCGGTACTGTTCCTGCTTTAACTTCTTTAACTCTTACAGTTACACCATCTGGCAATTTATCAGTTGGAACTGCAGTTGCTGCTTCTACTGCTTTCGCTTTAACTGCTTCATCTAAACCAGTGCTATCTTTAAGAACTGTTACACCTGTTGGTTCTACTTTTGGTAAAACTACAACATCTACTTTAGTTTCTACAGGAATTGTTTCAGTTCCTTTTGTATAAGTTACTGTTGCTGGCACTTCTAGTGTTTGACCTGCTTTTTTAGCTGTTGTAGGAATATCTGTAATATCATTTTTAGTTGGAGTAAAGCCGTCTACAGCTGTAGGGTTTACTTTTTCTTTCAACTGATCATTTGTTACTGCATCATCTTCAACTGTATACAATTTATTCGTTTCTTGATCTTTTACAGTAATTGTATAGGTAGTTGAATTCACTGCAGTTTCGGCACCTTTATTTGTTCCAGTATCCGTTTCAGTATCCGCAGTAACGATATTTCCGTTACTATCTTTTACTTCAACTTTAACTGTGTAAGTACCTACTTCTGATAATTTAACAGTTGCTGCTTCTGCTGCACTTCTATATTCTGTTACTGTTCCTGAAGGAGATATTAACGTTACTTTTGTAACTGTTGTTTCCTTTTTATTTGGAGCAGTTGTCGCATCATCTTCTGTATCTGTAATTGTTACTGCAGCTGATTTTTGTTTTACTAAATCTACTGTAGCACCTTTTACAGTAGTATATAAACTTGAGCTAATAGACGGAGCATCATTTAATATAGACGCTTTATCTGAAGAACTTGCTGTTTCTACTGCATCAACTGTTCCTTTAAATCCTGATGTAGTTGAAATCGTCCACTTATCTCCAGTTTTTGTTGCTGTTACAGTAGAGTTATCATCAGCAGACCATTTATTTAATCCTTTATCATATTTAACAGTTACAACCATTCCTTTATTAGTATCAGTTGCTGAATCTGCTGAACTGTTCGCCGTATTTTCTTTTTTATACGTCGTTAATGTACGAGATACATTATTAACGGCTGTAACTTTTCCTTCTGCGTTTAATGTACGAGTATATTCGTAAACATTAAAGATTGTTTCTCCATCTTTATTCACATCAACATATAGGTCGCGTTTTAACCATGTTGTTGTACCGTCACTGTTAGGAGTTTTCTTCTCAGCAGTCTCACCAGATAATTCCCAACGACCACTAGTTTTATTGAATGTTGCTGCTACATTTTCTCCTAGTTGCGTTTTTAATGTTACTTCGGCTCGTGTAAACGTTGCTGTAATATTTTCACTATTTGCAGTTACGTTAATCGTATCTGTTGCGGCATTTGCTGTTGCTGTTGGAAGAACTTTTAGATTGAAAGTTTCACCAACTGTACCAATTTCATCATTGACGTTTACAGCAGTATTTGTTGTTTCTGATACAACCCATTTACCATCTTTAGCAACAATTTTTGTATTTGTTCCATCTGGTAATGTAATTGTCGCTTCTGAAGCCCCTTTAGAAATTGTAATCGGAACTTCTGTATCGTAAGCATGAATATTTTTTATTGTCACTTCAGGTGCAATTTTAAAGGTTGCGTGTGCGTATGCCTCATTAGCATTTGTCTCTTGATAATCTCTTGCATAAATTGAAACTCTGTAAATCCCAGCTTCAGTTGGTGTTCCTTTGAATCCATTCGGATTATTCTCAGTCATATCAGCTGATGCAATTGTAAAACCTACACCTGGAATTTTTGTCTCATTTCCTGTTAATTCTGTAGGAGTAGCAGCACCAGTACCTGTCGTTCCTGTAATCTTCGCTCCAGAAACACCCAGAATAGCACGTCCTACAGTTTCTGTAATTGTAGTTGTACGTCCAATTGGGGTTCCATTTTCATTCGTTAAAGTATAAGAAACTCTTCTATCATTTGGTACCCCAGCATGCGAAGCTCCAGCATCTCTATATTCTACTGGAACAGTTAGTGCTTCTCCAACTTTCCCTTCTTTAACAGTATCGTTAATTTCTAGTGTTGGTGGTGTTCCATCTTTCCATGCTGTTCCACCAAATCTATGATCATCTAGTGGAATCGTAACACTTTTACCAGTAATAGTATTTTTAAACGTTACTCGAGCTTTTACTTGTTGATAGTTAAATGGACTTCTATGTGTTACAACCCCTTGCACACTATCTGTTGCTTTGTCATAAAATAAACCATTCGGGAAATTGGACACATTGAAATCTGAAACAGTCCAACCAGCCTTTTTAGCAGCTTCTGTTACTTCAATACGTTTACTTACATCTTTAATGTATACTTTATCGATTCCTTGTTCATATCCAAGTTTATAGATACTAGAAAGCAGATATTCATATGGTCCATTTCCATAGTAAGTCGCTGCAACACTGCTTGAAATTCTAGTATTATTATATTTCAGTTTTCCACGCCATAGTGGAGCTTCTTCTATAATTTTTTGAACTTCTTCAGCTGGTAACTTTAATCCATAGTCAATACGAGCCTTTACATCACTCTCTTTACCATCATAAGTCCAGTTAGATGGTCCAGGACTAGGTCTTGTACCAGCTCGTTGATCAGAGAACACTCTAAACTCTAAGCCAGCAGCATCTGCTTTTTTCTCAGGCGTATTCACACCTAAATCACCTTGACCTGGATGGAAACTTCCGAACGGCATTGTATAGGTATCCCAACCAGTAAAGTTTTCTCGTGATACTGTACTTGTACTTCCGATAATATCTTTTGCTGTTGGTTGCGCTGGATTTGTTGGTGTGATTGTATCACTAGTTCCTGTAGTTGTTGTAGAAGTAGTTGCTGCATCGTTGTTAGATGAGTCAGTTCTAAACCCACTTTCCCCTTTTCCTGGAATCTCTTTTTCATTTCTTGGATCTTGGTTTTTATTTACTTTTTCTTCTTTCTTGTCTGCAGTTGCTTTTGGCATACTTTCAATAACGAAAGCTTTACCGTTTACTGCTGATGTAGCTTTTGCTACTTCTTCTTTTGTTGCAGCTTCATTTGCAACTACAGCTTTTGCACTTGCTAATGCTGCTTTTGCAGACTCAATTGCCGAAGCTGTTTTTTCAGTTGATGCTGCTTTTGCTAAAGCTGCTTCTAAACGAGCAATAGCTGCTTCCAACTTGCTTGTGTCAGCTTTTGGTGTTTCAGTTGGTGCTTCTGCAGCTTTTGGTGTTTCTGCTGGTGCTGCCTCAGGAGCTGATGTTGCTAGTTGCTCAGCTGTTTGTGCTTCCACAGTTGATGTAGAAGTTTCAGTTGAAGCTACAGGCTTGGTTGAATCTGCTTGATTTCCAGCATCAGAGTTAACCTGTTCGCTAGTCACTGTAGCTGATGTACCTGGCTCCTGAGCCTGAACAGTCGCTGCCCCACCAAACATCATATAGGCTGCCACAGCTACTGACGCTGCTCCAAAACTATACTTACGGATTGAAAAGCGCTGGACTTTTTGTCCGTGGTACTTGTCCATTCTTGAATACATATTATCTCCTTTTTAAATAAATTTTAATTGCGGAATTACACCCAAGTACTTAAACAACGCCTCCATTTCCAGCTTAATTTATACATTAAAATAGCTACACTTAGGTACTTAATCCCTAATTTACATTGTAACATTATTTCAACTAAACTGTCTACGTTTATGTACAAAATATGAGGATTTTTCTATATATATATATATATCAATCGCTGTTTTTTGTAATTTCATCATAAAAAATAAAAGGCCAATTTGACCTTTTACTTTTATACATTTATTTACGGTTTGATACGGTGCAACATACGTGGGAATGGAATAGCTTCGCGGATGTGTTTTGTTCCTGCTGCGAAGGTTACCATACGCTCGATACCGATACCAAATCCTCCATGTGGTACTGTACCGTATTTACGAAGGTCAAGGTAGAATTCGTACTCTGTACGATCCATGCCAAGTTCATCCATCTTAGCAACAAGGGCATCGTAGTCTTCCTCACGCATAGACCCACCGATGATTTCTCCATAGCCTTCTGGTGCAAGCAAGTCTGCACAAAGCACGCGCTCTGGATTTCCAGGAACTGGTTTCATGTAGAAGGCCTTGATGGCTGCTGGATAGTTCATGACAAATGTTGGCACACCAAAGTGGTTTGAAATCCAAGTTTCATGTGGTGAACCAAAGTCATCACCATGCTCAAGATGTTCGTAGTCAGCGTCTTCATCATTCTCATGCTCTTGCAAGAGGTCAATGGCTTGATCGTAAGTGATACGTTTGAAGGGCTCTGCAATGTAGCGTTTCAAGAGCTCTGTATCACGTTCCAATGTTTCCAAGGCTTGAGGCGCACGGTCAAGAACACCTTGTAGAAGAGCTTTTACATAAGCTTCTTGCAAGTCAAGTGACTCATCGTGTGTCAAGTATGAGTACTCTGCGTCCATCATCCAGAACTCAGTCAAGTGACGGCGTGTTTTTGATTTTTCAGCACGGAATACTGGACCAAAGTCGAATACACGACCAAGGGCCATAGCTCCTGCTTCCAAGTAAAGCTGACCTGATTGGCTCAAGTAGGCTGGCGTTCCGAAGTAGTCTGTTTCAAAGAGTTCTGTTGAGTCTTCCGCAGCATTTCCTGAAAGAATTGGGCTATCAAACTTCATAAAGCCGTTCTTGTCAAAGAACTCATAAGTTGCATAGATGATAGCGTTACGGATTTGCATCACAGCCACTTGCTTACGAGAACGGAGCCACAAGTGACGGTTGTCCATCAAGAAGTCTGTTCCGTGTTCTTTTGGTGTGATTGGGTAGTCTTGAGATTCACCAATCACTTCGATGTCTGTAATGTCCAATTCATAGCCAAACTTAGAACGTTCGTCTTCTTTGACAATCCCTGTCACATAAACAGACGTTTCTTGGCTCAAGCGTTTGATAACATCAAACTTCTCAAGTCCCACTTCTTCACCAAATTTTTCCACAAAGTTTGGTTTAAAGGCTACACCTTGGAAGAAGGCTGTTCCATCGCGCAATTGCAAGAAGGCGATTTTTCCTTTTCCTGATTTGTTGGCAACCCAAGCGCCAATCGTCACTTCCTGACCAACATAGTCTTTTACATCAATAATCGTTACACGTTTTGTCATTATTTTTCCTTTTCTTTTTCTTTTATTTTTCCATAAATACTTTCAAGCGTTTAACCGCTTCTTTAAGAGTGTCTAGGTCTGTCGCATAGCTGAGGCGGACATTTTCTGGAGCTCCAAACCCTGCTCCTGTTATGAGTGCCAAACCAACTTCCTCAAGAATAGCTGTTGTAAAGTCAGTCACATCCGTATAACCTTTCATCTCCATAGCTTTTTTAACATTTGGAAAGAGATAGAAGGCTCCTTGTGGCTTAACGACTTCAAAACCAGGGACTTCACACAAGAGTGGATAGATGGTATTGAGACGTTCTTCAAATGCTTGACGCATAACTTCCACAGAATCTTGCGGTCCAGTTAGGGCTTCGATGGTTGCATATTGTGAAACAGCAGTTAGGTTAGAAGTTGTTTGACCTGTCAATTTGCTCATAGCAGCAATGATTTCTGGATCACCTACCGCATAACCAACTCGCCAACCCGTCATGGCATAGGCCTTAGATACACCGTTGATAACAATGGTTTGCTTACGAATTGCTTCTGATAGACTTGAGATTGGAACAAATTCATTTCCATTATAAACAAGGCGGCCGTATATATCATCTGCTAAAATCAGAATGTCATGCTCAACTGCCCAATTTCCGATAGCTAGTAATTCTTCACGAGTATAGATCATACCAGTCGGATTAGATGGTGAATTGAGAACCAAAACCTTTGTCTTATCTGTCCTAACTAGTTCTAGTTGATCCACCGTGACTTTAAAATCATTGTCTTCTTTAGCTTGAACAAAGACTGGAATCCCTTCTGCCATCTTGACCTGATCTCCATAACTAACCCAGTATGGAGTTGGAATAATAACCTCATCTAAAGGATTGATTACAGCCATAAAGAAAGTATAGAGGGAGAACTTGGCACCTGTGGCAAAGGTAACCTCATTACTTGCGACAGAATAGCCATAGTAGCGCTCGAAGTAGGTATTCACTGCAGCTTTTAACTCAGGCAAACCTGAAGCTACCGTATAGAAAGAAGCACGTCCATCTCGAATGGCTGCAACAGCTGCATCTTGAATATTTTTGGGAGTATGGAAATCGGGCTGACCTAAAGTTAAGAAAAGTACATCTTTTCCTTCAGCCTTTAACTTCTTTGCTCTTGCATCACTAGCCAGAGTCACACTTTCTTCCATTTCTAAAACACGGTTGGATAGTTTCATAGGCCCTCCTTATTGACCAATGCTCCTGTTTCAAAATCTACTAGATAAAAATCAGAGCCTGACTTGACTTCCCAGATTGGCTTGTCTTGATAACGGCCAAAGGTAATCTTGTCAATCTCGCCAGCTCCTTTTTCCTTAGAAACCGCTTCTGCTTTTTCTTGTGAAACACCCTGATTTAGCTGATAAACGTAAATCTTATGGTCATCTTTTCCAATCAGGACAGCAAGTGCTTCTTGTTTTTTATTACGACCAAGAACGCTATAATAGGATTCCAAGCCATTGTATAAGTCAACCTGATCAGCCTGCTCTAATCCTGCATACTGCTGAGCTAATTTTTCTCCTTCACTTTTAGCTGTTTGATAGGGTTTCATGCCAAGAGAAACCAGATACAGAAAGGAAGCACTGATAACCACAAACAAAATCGTCATCCCTAGACCATACTGCCACAGTAGATTATTTTTTGCTTTTTTTTGTCTTTTTTTCACTCGTCTATTTTACCATCTATTAAACTTTATTACAAGTGAATATAAGAATACTCTTCGAAAATCAAATTCAAACCACGTCAGCTTCGCCTTGCCGTACTCCAGTACAACCTGCGGCTAGCTTCCTAGTTTGCTCTTTGATTTTCATTGAGTATAAGCAACCAATTCTATTTCTTCCTTCAAAGCAAACCGATTTTTCTTGATTAGAACCGAGCAAGAAAAGTAAAGACAGCTCCAAAATCAACCTATTAAAAAAACTGAGCTTGACACTCAAGTTTTCGTAAGTTCTTTTACTTTATAAAATCACTTTATCATCCATTCTTTTAGCCATTTTTCCTAAAAAGATAGGTAGTAAAAGGCCAATCATAACTAAAAAGAATCCTAGATAAAGAAATGTTAGCACAAAGCCTAAATGGTCAATCAACCAGCCTGTCATTGGGAAGAACACAATCATACTCAGGCTAAACATCATAGAATAGACACTCAGCATGGTTGCCCTTACTTCACTTGGAAGGCGCTCTTGCAAATCATTGTCAAAAATCGGCTGAAAAAGAGCATATAGAGCATTACTAATCAAATAGACCAAAATATAGATTAGAGGTGTTCCAAAGTAGGACAGCAGGTAGGTGACGCCAGTCAGCAGCACTAGGATAGGGAAAAGCTTCAAGGCAGCATAGTTCTTTCCAATCTTACTCGCTAGATAGACTGCGACGATATTTAAGAGACTTCCAAGTAGCATAACTGTTGAAATTTGCCAACTACTTAAATCTGGTAACTGATTTTGATAGTAAAAATAAAACATGCACATGAGTGTACCAACAATCTGAGACAAAATCATCCAGTTGAAGAGCATGGGATTTCGCTCCAACTCTTCCTTAACAGTCCAAATAATCTGTTTCATGGTCACACTATCAGTTTTTTCTAGCTTGACACTGGGTTCTTTCAGCATCCAAATCAAGACAAGAACTATGATAGAAGTGGCAATCATGATATAGTAGGTCAGGTGCAATTGACCATGGACAAAAAATCCCGCTAACACTGTCCCCAAAGACCGAGTTCCTTCTGCTACTCCTGACATAAAACTTGAAATAGATAGATAACGCTCCTTTAGTCCAGCCTCTACAGCCGAGTCATAGACCATTGCTGCGCTTGTGCCTGAATCAAAATTATAAGACAAAGCACTCACCACCATTGCTAGTGCATAAATCCAAAAATTTCCCTGACCAGCCAACATGAGAATGGAAGACAGAATCCCTGCTATTCTACTTAAATAAAGGTTGGTCTTATAGGAATAACGGTCAGCTAACATACCAGATGGAATTTCACAGAGAAGACTGGTCGTATGAAAAATACTCTCCAGAAGTCCAATCTGCCAAAGAGACATTCCGTTTTGACTGAGAAAGAGAATCCAAAAACTGGTAATCCCTAGAAATGCAAAAAACTCAACTCCGGCCATCAGGCCAATATTTTTCCGATAATTTCTTATTAACATCTTTTCTCCTTAACAAGTGTATTATTATTTCTTTTGTCCGTCACTTGTTAATCTTTGCCTTACATGATCTCCACCCCTTTTAGAAGCATTCTTCAATGCCATTATTTTCGTTTAATTGTTTATGAAATGATACCGGAAAATAGCTGTTCTGTGGTTTCTATTGCGAGTTTTCTTGTTTATTTTAGCACTTATGTCATCATATTACAAGAGAATATAGGAATGCTCTGCGAAAATCGAATGCATTCCAGTCGCAAGTGATTAGATATCCTGCAATTTTATAGTTTTAATTATCTCTGAGCAAATTTCTTGCAAGTTGCTTTGTTTTGTTGTAATCTATTTTATAACAACGAGAGAGTTCTCGGAAATTTTAAGAAAAAGGAGACACATCATGTCTAAAAAAGTATTATTTATCGTCGGATCTCTTCGCCAAGGTTCTTTCAACCACCAAATGGCGCTCGAAGCTGAGAAAGCACTTGCTGGTAAAGCAGAAGTTAGCTATCTTGATTATTCAGCTGTCCCTCTCTTCAGTCAAGATTTAGAAGTTCCAACTCACCCAGCTGTAGCAGCTGCTCGTGAAGCAGTTCTCGCTGCGGATGCCATCTGGATTTTCTCTCCAGTCTACAACTTCTCTATCCCTGGTACAGTAAAAAACTTGCTTGACTGGTTATCTCGCGCCCTTGATTTGTCTGATACACGTGGCGCTTCTGCCCTTCAAGACAAGTTTGTCACAGTATCATCTGTAGCCAATGCAGGTCACGATCAACTCTTCGCTATTTACAAGGACCTCTTGCCATTTATCCGTACACAAGTCGTTGGTGATTTCACTGCTGCACGTGTCAATGACTCTGCTTGGGCAGACGGAAAATTGGTTCTTGAAGAAACAGTCCTAAACTCACTTGAAAAACAAGCTCAAGATTTGGTCAATGCAATCTAGTCATCTCTAATTGCTATTCTAAAACAGACAATCGGACAGACTTTTAGCCCTCTATATAAAAGAACTAGACAATTCATCAACAATCGAATGACTAGTTCTTGAAATACGAAAAAAGAACTAGAGTTCTCACAAATGAGTGAGTTTTCTAGTTCTTTTTGATTTACAAAGACTTCACGTAGGGAAAGCTACCAAGGATCAGATGAGATCATCTATTTAAGCTTCCTCTTCATCGTCTTTTTTCTTTTTGGCAAATAGCAAACCAAATGCGCCAAGAAGAGAGAGAACTCCTACTGCACCTGTAGCAGGATCTTCTTTTGTACCAGTATTTGGCAATACTGCTTGCAGTTGAGAAACGGATGGATTCGTTTCTGACACTTCATTCTGCAATTGAGCAGGCACTGCAACTGTTTGACTTGGTTGTCCAGTCGGTTGAGTAGCTGGCACCTCAGCAGGGGTAGCAATATCCGGTCTAGGATTTGTATCATCAGATGGTGTAACTGGTCTTTGTTGACCGTCACCTGTTGGTCTAACTGGACTCACTTTCCTGAAGATGTGAGTTACAACATCACCTTTAGTTTCTGTTCTTACAAATACATACCCTTCAATTTCACCATGTTCAAATGCTTCATTGGCTTCACCTAATACCTTTGGTGCTTTGGCGTCCGCTGGTTTCAATTCTTTACCATTTTCATCAACCCACTTGGTGATCATCAGTTGAATTTTAGATACTTCTACTGGATTAGGAAGCTCACCATTTACACCTCCATTGAATTCTGGGACTTCATGTGTTGGTGAATTTGGTGTATTCGCTCCGCCATTAAACTCTGGTAAGATTTCTTGAGTTTCCGGTTCTCCATTGACACCACCTGCAAACTCTGGAACTTCATGAATTGGTGAATCTGGTGCGTTCACTCCGCCATTAAATTCAGGTTTTTCCGAAGTTTCTGGCTCACCTTTTGCATATGCAAATACCAATTTATCTCGAGAAATTTCATGACTTACTTTTGTTTCCGGATCTGTAATTGTTACATTTCCTTTTGAATCAACTGTTACGTCTTTTCCTGGATTTGCTTTTGTCACTTTTTCTTTCACTTTATCTTGTTCTTCTGGACTTAAGTTCTCAGGATTTTTCACAGGTACTTTTTCCATCGGAACTACTGGACTGAAATCTTCTGGATTCACAGTAATTACAACATCAACATCTTCTGTACTTCCATCTGGATACGTTACAGTTACAACACCTTTTTTCTCTCCATGTTTTGAAGTATCTGGAATTTTTCCATCTTTCCATCCAAAAGTCGTTCCTTCTGGTAACGTTTTTACATTTTCAATACTATCTTTTGCAGATGGTACTTGAGCATGTTCTACTATTTGCGCTTTTGGTTGGGGATCGTAATCGTCTTTTTGTGGCGTTACTTCGACTGTTACTGTCACTTCTTCCGTACTCTTATCTGGGTAAGTGATTAATACTTTTCCTGTCTTACTTCCTGGTTTACTTGTATCTGGTTGTTCTGACCAGCTATAGTTTGTTCCTGCTGGTAAGTCATTGGTATTAATACTTTTCTCTGGATCTGGTACTTCGTTGTGACGAACAGTTTGGTTCGGTTCTTTTGCCGTTGGGTTGAAGGTGTCACTTTGTTTCTTAACTGTGACAGGAATTTCTACTTCATCTTCCGTTCCATCTGGATAATGAACTAAGGCTACTCCTGGATGACTGCCCGGTGTGCTGACATCTGGCCTTGTCTTCCATGTGACAGTTGTTCCTTCTGGTAAGCCGGTTTTGGTTACACTTGTTTCTGGATCTGGTACGTGTCCATTGTCCACTTCTTGAGGGATTCCAGTTGGTGTGTATTCATCTTTTTGTGGCGTTACGTTTACCGTTACCGTCACTTCTTCCGTACTATGGTCTGGATAGGTGATTAATACTTTTCCTGTCTTACTTCCTGGTTTACTTGTATCTGGTTGTTCTGACCAGCTATAGTTTGTTCCTGCTGGTAAGTCATTTGTATTAATACTTTTCTCTGGATCTGGTACTTCGTTGTGACGAACCGTTTGGTTCGGTTCTTTTGCCGTTGGGTTGAAGGTGTCACTTTGTTTCTTAACTGTGACAGGAATTTCTACTTCATCTTCCGTTCCATCTGGATAGTGGACTAAGGCTACTCCTGGATGACTGCCTGGTGTGCTGACATCTGGCCTTGTCTTCCATGTAACAGTTGTGCCTTCTAGTAAGCCGGTTTTGGTTACACTTGTTTCTGGATTTGGTACGTGTCCATTGTCCACTTCTTGCGCTATGGCGGTTGGATTGTATTCATCTTTTTGTGGCGTTACTTCGACTGTTACTGTCACTTCTTCCGTACTCTTATCTGGGTAAGTGATTAATACTTTTCCTGTCTTACTTCCTGGTTTACTTGTGTCTGGTTGTTCTGACCAGCTATAGTTCGTTCCTGTTGGTAAGTCATTTGTATTAATACTTTTCTCTGGATCTGGTACTTCGTTGTGACGCACCGTTTGGTTCGGTTCTTTTGCCGTTGGGTTAAACGTTTCTTTTTGTTCTTTTACCCTTACTGGTACTTCGACTTCATCTTCCGTTCCATCTGGATAATGAACTAAGGCTACTCCTGGATGACTTCCTGGTGTACTTACATCTGGCCTTGTCTTCCATGTGACTGTTGTTCCATCTGGTAAGCCTGTTTTGTTTACACTTGTTTCTGGATCTGGCACGTGACCATTGTCCACTTCTTGCGCTATGGCGGTTGGATTGTATTCATCTTTTTGTGGCGTTACTTCGACTGTTACTGTCACTTCTTCCGTACTCTTATCTGGGTAAGTGATTAATACTTTTCCTGTCTTACTTCCTGGTTTACTTGT
>NZ_NCVG01000004.1:0-701 GCF_002096835.1 Streptococcus mitis
ACTACAGTTGAACCTGGGTTGACTGCTTTAACCTTATCTTCGATGGCTTTCTTCTCAGCGTCTGTAAGTTTGTCTGGGTTAGCTACTACAGTTTTATCCGCTGGTTTAACGATGTCATCACCTGCATTTGGTTTAGCTGCATCTGCTGCTGACTTAGTTAAGTCTGACGCTGGAATTACCGCTGTCTCACCTTCCGGAGTTGTAACTGTCGCATTGCCTTTATCGTCTACTACTACAATTGAACCTGGGTTGACTGCTTTAACCTTATCTTCGATCGCTTTCTTCTCAGCATCTGTAAGTTTGTCTGGGTTAGCTACTACAGTTTTGTCCGCTGGTTTAACGATGTCATCGCCTGCGTTTGGTTTAGCTGCGTCTGCTGCTGACTTAGTCAAGTCTGACGCTGGGATAACCGCTGTCTTACCTTCCGGAGTTGTAACTGTCGCGTTTCCTTTATCGTCCACTACTACAGTGGAACCTGGGTTGACTGCTTTAACCTTATCTTCGATCGCTTTCTTCTCAGCGTCTGTAAGTTTGTCTGGGTTAGCTACTACAGTTTTGTCCGCTGGTTTAACGATGTCATTACCTGCGTTTGGTTTAGCTGCGTCTGCTGCTGACTTAGTCAAGTCTGACGCTGGGATAACCGCTGTCTTACCTGCTGGAGTTGTAACTGTCGCGTTTCCTTTATCGTCCACTACTACAGT
>NZ_NCVG01000007.1:0-681 GCF_002096835.1 Streptococcus mitis
GGCTTTCACTTTGTTCAAGCCTTATTGCTCTTGACTCGTCACTTGCCTCTCAAAGAGGCTTTAGTATTACTTACCACTATCCCTAAAGGGATCCTCATATTCTTTTACACTTAATTTATCTAGTGCTATATCATGCTTTTCCTGTTCTTGAATATATTTCTTAATTGTGGCTTCATTAAGCCCTACTGTACTCACATAGTAACCTTCCGCCCAGAAATGCCGATTCCCAAACTTGTACTTGAGATTGGCGTGTTTGTCAAACATCATGAGTGCACTTTTTCCTTTTAAATAACCCATGAAACTCGAAACACTTATCCTTGGTGGAATACTTACTAACATGTGTACATGGTCTGGCATTAAGTGACCCTCGATAATTTCAACTCCTTTATAACTACACAAGCGATGAAATATTTCGCCTAAACTACTTCGATATTGATTATAGATAACTTTTCGTCTATACTTAGGGGTGAACACAATGTGATACTTACAGTGCCACTTTGTGTGCGATAAACTATGAGCCTTTTGTGCCATATTTTTCTCCTTTCGCTTTACAATTGGCTTGAACACCTTTATTGTATCGCGTTCGGAGTTTTTTTGGTATAACCTTCGACGCGCACCCGCATAGCGGGTGGTTGTTTTGTCTCGCACCTAACGGAGCGAGACGGACTAATAGTCACATAA
>NZ_NCVG01000018.1:0-129493 GCF_002096835.1 Streptococcus mitis
TTAATTTCCTAAATCTGATACTCAATGAAAATCAAAGAGCAAACTAGGAAACTAGCCGCAGGTTGCTCAAAACACTGCTTTGAGGTTGTAGATAGAACTAACGAAGTCAGCTCAAAACACTGTTTTGAGGTTGCAGATAGAACTGACGAAGTCAGTAACATATATACGGCAAGGCGACGTTGACGCGGTTTGAAGAGATTTTTGAAGAGTATGAAACGAAAAGGAGGTTGGTCATTGAGACAGCCTCCTTTTGAGTGTGATATAATAGTTCTATGAGATTGGATAAATTTTTAGTTGCCTGCGCTGTAGGGAGTCGGACAGAGGTCAAAAACATGCTCAAGTCTGGGCGCGTGACGGTAAATGGTAAAAAAGAAAAGTCAGCTAAATTGCAGATTGATGAAGAAAGAGATGAGATTCGCTTTGATGGGCAAGTGTTGGAGTATGAAGAGTTTGTCTACTACATGATGAACAAGCCCAAAGGAGTTATCTCAGCGACTGAGGATCCCAAGCACAGAACTGTTCTGGACTTGCTGGATGATATTGCTCGGAGCAAGGAAGTTTTCCCAGTAGGACGCTTGGATATTGACACGCATGGTCTTTTACTCTTGACCAATGACGGCAAGCTTGCCCATGCTCTTCTTTCACCCAAGCGTCATGTGGATAAGACGTATCTGGCTCAGGTCAAGGGAATTATGACCCAAGAAGATGCGGAGACATTTGCCAAGGGAATTCCTCTTAAAGACTTTACTTGTCAGCCTGCTAGACTGGAGCTTGTGTCTGTAGATACAAAAAAGAATCAAAGCCAAATCCGTGTGACCATTGCAGAAGGGAAGTTTCATCAGGTCAAGCGTATGGTGGGCTATTGCGGCAAGGAAGTAGTAGACTTGCAACGTTTGACTATGGGAACTTTAGTATTGGATGAGAACTTGCAGCGAGGAGAATGGCGTCGCTTGACCAAGGAAGAGTTAGAAGCTCTCCTTGCGAATATTGCTTAATTTGATTTATATTCGAAAAGGTGAGGAAGAATATCCTTGCCTTTTATATTTTTCAGTTGCTTCCTTTGTGAAAAGAGTTATAATAGACTGTAGAATAAAAGGAGGAATCTATGAACGTGATTCAAGAATCATTTACTGATAAACTATTTGCTAACTATGAAGCAAATGTTAAATACCAAGCGATTGAAAATGCTGCCAGCCACAACGGAATTTTTGCAGCCCTTGAGCGTCGCCAAAGCCATGTGGACAATACACCTGTTTTCTCATTGGATTTGACCAAGGACAAGGTAACTAACCAGAAAGCGTCTGGTCGTTGCTGGATGTTTGCGGCTCTCAACACCTTCCGCCACAAACTTATCTCTCAATACAAACTTGAAAACTTTGAATTGTCACAGGCCCACACTTTCTTCTGGGACAAGTATGAGAAATCAAACTGGTTCTTGGAGCAAGTCATTGCGACTGCAGACCAAGAATTGACGAGCCGTAAGGTTAAATTCCTACTTCAAACACCACAACAAGACGGTGGTCAGTGGGATATGGTCGTTTCTCTCTTTGAGAAATACGGTGTCGTGCCTAAGTCAGTTTACCCTGAGTCTGTTTCATCTAGTAGCAGTCGTGAGCTAAATGCAGTCCTTAACAAATTGCTTCGCCAAGATGCTCAAATCTTGCGTGACTTGCTCGCTTCTGGCGCAGACCACGCGACTGTTCAAGATAAGAAAGAAGACCTCTTGCAAGAAATCTTTAATTTCCTTGCTATGTCCCTAGGCCTTCCACCACGTAAATTTGACTTTGCTTATCGCGATAAGGATAACAACTACCAAAGCGAAAAGGGCATCACACCACAAGAGTTTTACAAGAAATATGTCAATCTTCCTCTAGAGGACTATGTTTCTGTTATCAATGCCCCAACTGCTGACAAGCCTTACGGCAAATCTTACACAGTTGAGATGTTGGGGAATGTGGTTGGTAGCCGTGCGGTTCGTTACATCAATGTACCGATGGAACGCTTGAAAGAATTAGCGATTGCCCAAATGCAAGCAGGTGAGACTGTTTGGTTTGGTTCTGATGTCGGCCAGCTCAGCAACCGTAAGGCTGGAATCCTTGCGACAGATGTTTATGACTTTGAATCAAGCATGGACATTAAACTCACTCAAGACAAGGCTGGACGTTTGGATTACAGCGAAAGTTTGATGACCCACGCCATGGTCTTGACAGGTGTTGATTTGGATGAAAATGGGAAGTCAACCAAGTGGAAGGTTGAAAACTCATGGGGAGACAAGGTTGGTACCGATGGGTACTTTGTTGCCTCAGACGCTTGGATGGACGAATACACTTACCAAATCGTTGTCCGTAAGGAATTGCTGACAGCAGAAGAACAAGCTGCCTATGAATCAGAACCAATTGTACTCGCACCATGGGATCCAATGGGTGCCTTGGCCGAATAAAAGTATAGAAAAAAGGAATCAGATTTTAGAACCTGATTCCTTTTAAGTTGCTTGATTACATGATGTGAAGAACATGTGCCACAATACCCACTGCGAAGAGTGCAAGGATAATAGTGATTGGAGATACTTTTTTCTTAAGCAAGTACATGCAAAGGAGAGTAAGGAGTAGTCCTGATAGTCCAGGGATCAACATATCCAAGTTTTGTTGGAAAGTAGTAACTTTTTCAGGTGTTTGAGACAATCCTTGTCCTACTTGTGCGAATGCTTCTTGGATACCTTTAGATCCTTCTGGCAATTTATCCCAATGGATATAAGCTTTTTCATCTAGTTGAACTTTGGCAACATCGAAAGCAAATTTAATATTTACCCAACGTTGAACTAGGACAGCAAGAATGAACATACCAAGGATAGAAGCTCCTTTAGTGATGTCTTGAAGGATACCGCCAGACATATCTTTAGTGATTTCTGATCCAGCCTTGTATCCAATCTCTTGTGTATACCACAAGAATGACATACGAATCAAGTTCCAAAGAACGAAGAAGAGGATTGGACCTAAGATATTACCAGTAAGGGCAAGTGAAGCACCGAGTGATCCAAGGATTGGGCGTACTGTAAACCAGAATACTGGGTCACCGATACCAGCAAGAGGTCCCATCATACCGATTTTAACCCCTTGGATAGCAGCGTCGTCGATTTCAACACCGTTAGCACGTTCTTCTTCAAGTGCAAGAGTAACCCCCATGATTGGAGCAGCTACGTATGGGTGAGTGTTGAAGAACTCAAGATGGCGCTCAAGAGCAGCGACTTGATCTTCTTTTTTAGTGTAGAGTTTTTTAAGAGCTGGAATTAATGAGTAAGCCCAACCCAAGTTTTGCATACGTTCATAGTTCCAAGAACCTTGTAAGAAAGTTGAACGCCACCAAACTTTTTTACGATCTGATTTAGTTAATTGAAGTTTTTCAGTCATGATGTTTTCAGTCCTTTCTTATCTTAGTAGTCTTCTAGGATATCGCCGATTGGGTCGTTAGAAGTTGCGGCTCCTCCGCCACCATTTCCACCAGTTTTAGAAAGGTGAAGGTAGATAAGAGCGATAGCAACACCGATAGCACCAAATCCGATTAGAGTAATATCTGACACGGCAGCAAGCACGAAACCGATAGCGAAGAATGGCCATACTTCACGAGTTGCCATCATGTTGATAACCATAGCGTAACCAACGGCAACGACCATACCACCACCGATAGCCATACCATCTTTGAGCCAATCAGGCATAGCATTTAGAATGCTTTGTACTGTTTCAGTTGGTACCATTAGAAGGAGTGCTGCTGGGACTGCAATACGAAGACCTTGAAGAAGAAGTGCGACAAAGTGAGCACGTTCAACTGCTTTGAAGTCACCTTTTTTAGCAGAAGCATCAGCAGTGTGAACCAATCCGACAGAGAGTGTACGGACAATCATAGTCAAGAATAGACCAGCAACTGCAAGAGGGATAGCAACCGCTTGGGCAACACCGATACCTGTCTTAGTAAAGTCGCCACCAAGAACCATGATAATGGCAGCAGCAACAGAAGCAAGAGCAGCGTCAGGAGCTACGGCAGCTCCGATGTTAGCCCAACCAAGGGCGATCATTTGAAGAGAACCACCAAGGATAATCCCTGCTTCAAGGTTACCAGTAACAAGACCGATAAGGGTACAAGCTACGATTGGTTGATGGAATTGGAACTGGTCGAGGATACCTTCAAGACCTGCTAGGAAGGCTACAACGACTACTAAAACCATAGAAATAATAGACATCTTTAAAATCCTTTCATAAAATCGATTATTGCACGTTTGCTTTGTTGATCAAGTCAAACAAATCTTTTTTCGTGTCGTTTGGTACTTTACGTACATCAAATTCAACACCAAGGTCACGCATTTTTTCAAATGTAGCAACGTCTTCTTTATCCATAGACAAAACGTTGTTAACCATTGTTTTACCAGTTGAGTGAGCCATTGATCCAACATTAAGAGTTTTGATTGGCACGCCACCTTCGATAGCACGAAGGGCATCTTGAGGTGTTTCAAACAAGATAAGGGCATGTGTTTCTCCGAAGCGAGGGTCTTTTGCAACGTCGATTAGTTTTTGGATAGGAACAACGTTTGCTTTCACTTTACCTGGAGCTGCTTGTTTAATCAATTCTTTACGTAATTCGTCTTTAGCTACGTTATCTGAAGCAACGATGATACGGTCTGCTTTTGAATCTGGAGTCCAAGCAGTTGCAACTTGACCGTGAAGTAAACGAGTGTCTAGACGGGCAAGGTTGATTTTGAGTTTACCGTCTCCGATGACAGTTCCTTCTGGAATAGCAGCTTGGGCAACTGGAGCAGCTGCAGCGCTTGCTACTTCCTCAACTGGGTTTAGCTCTTCTGGAAGAGCCTTGATGCCATCTTTGGCTTCTTTAATGATATTAGCAGCGACTTTTTCTACACCTGCAGCAGCGTCCATGAGGCGCTCTGTGTAGGCTTGAATTAACATCGGTAAGTTCAGTCCTGTGATGATGGCAAACTTACGCTCAGGATTTTCTCCCATCACGCGACTAGCTTGGTTAAATGGAGATCCACTCCAAAGGTCAGCCAAAACTAGAACCTCATCTTCTGCGTCAAATGCAGCAACAGCGTTATTAAACTTAGCGTATAGATCATCAGGACCTTCGTTTGGCATAAAGGTTACAACTTGAACCTTTTCTTGTTCACCAAAGATCATAGATCCTGACTGATGAATACCCGCAGCAAATTCGCCGTGGCTCGCAATAATGATTCCGATACTCATTATTGTCATTCCTCCTTTTTTGTTTTAGTTTTCGTTTAAGAAAACTTTAAGACTTTTTAAGTATAAACCGTTTTCATCTAAAAATCAACTATTTATCATAAAATAATTAAAAAGATTACATCTGAAAATATTGATATATTGAGTTTTAGAGAAGTTTTTTTGAATCCTTATTTAAAAATTTAATATAAAAAAGTTGGAAGCGTATTCCAACTTTTAAAATAGGTTTTTATTAGATTAGTGGGTGAAGTCGAGTACCATACGTCCTTGAATTTGACCTTTTTCCATTTCGTCGAAAATTGCCACAGCATCTTCTATTGGACGTTTTTGAACAACTGGAACTACCAAACCTTCAGCACCGAATTGGAAGGCTTCTTCCAAGTCTTTACGAGTTCCAACGAGAGAACCGATGACTTGGATTCCATCTAGAACAGTTTTCACGATGCTGAGTTCCATCATTTCAGAAGGAAGACCAACAGCGACTACGCGACCACCGGCACGAACTGAGTCAACAGCCTGGTTGAAGGCAACTTTAGACACAGCAGTTACGACAGCTGAATGAGCTCCACCATCAGTTTTTTCCTTGATGAGTCCAGGTACATCTTCAACTTCGAGGCCGTTAATAACAATGTCCGCACCTACTTCTTTTGCAAGGGCAAGTTTGTCGTTATTGATATCAACTGCGATGACATGAGCATTGAATACTTTTTTAGCGTATTGAACAGCTAGGTTACCAAGTCCACCAGCACCGTAAAGAACAACCCATTGACCTGGTTCAACTTTTGCTTCTTTTATAGCTTTATAGGTTGTTACACCAGCACATGTGATAGAAGAGGCTTGGGCTGGATCAAGTCCGTCAGGAACTTTAACAGCATAGTCAGCAGTTACGATACATTGTTCAGCCATACCACCGTCTACTGAGTAGCCAGCATTTTTTACTGTACGGCAAAGAGTTTCACGGCCAGTTGTACAGTATTCGCAAGTGCCACATCCTTCAAAGAACCAAGCAACGCTGACGCGGTCGCCAACTTTAAGGCTTTTTACATCTGGGGCAATTTCTTTGACGATACCAACACCTTCGTGGCCAAGAACGCGTCCTGGTACTTGACCAAAGTCACCATGGGCAACGTGGAGGTCAGTGTGGCAAACACCACAGTATTCAATTTCTACAAGTGCTTCCCCAGTTTCAAGTGGACGGAGTACTTTTTCTTCAACAGCAACACCAGTGCTTTCTGGATTTACAACAACAGCTTTCATAGCTATCCTCCTTGATATTAACTGAGAGCAGGAGAAACAGGACTGGATTGATTTTATGTCAACAGAGTCGAGTGTGACGTGCTCTCTTGTATTTATATGTGAAGTATATCACAAAAGAAAGCCTTTTCCAAGGTTTTGGAGGCAAAAAGTAGAACAATCGATTAACTGGTTGATGAGACTGTGAAAAGAACACAAAGACCAGCTCGCAAGCTGGTCATACTCTTCGAAAATCAAATTCAAACCACGTCAGCTTCGCCTTGCCGTACTCAAGTACTGCCTACGGCTAGCTTCCTAGTTTGCTCTTTGATTTTCATTGAGTATCAGTATGGACTATAAGAATAAGTCTTGCAGGGTTTTGGCAACTCCGTCTTGGTCATTTGTCAAGGAAATTTGCTCATCTGCATAGGGGAGTAGCTCTGGGTTGGCATTTTTCATTGCATAACCTTTCCCAGCAAAAGCAAGCATTTCGGTATCATTGTGCTCATCTCCAAAGGCAATCAAATCTTTTTTGTCACGGTTCATTACCTTGAGCAAGTAGTCCAAAGCAAAGGCTTTGTTGACACCTTTTGGGGTACACTCAAGGATATTGAGCGGCCCTCCCCAGGTATTGATAGACAGTTGATGCTGGTAGAAGGCGTTCATTTCTTTTGCCAAGGCATACTTGTCACTGGCTCTGGTCTGTAATAGGATACAGTTAGGATCTTTGGTCACTAATTCAGGTTGAAATTGATCTTCAGGGTGGAAAGCTTCTACGCCAAATAGTTTGGGATTGGCAATTTCTTCATTAGGATTTGTAATGTAGAATTTTTTACGGTATTCTCCAGCGATAAAATCGGCTTGAATGTCCTCTGAACGTCGAACCATGTCTAGCAGATATTTTTTGTCTACAGTCAAACACTTTTCAAAATCCCAAACTTGGTCTGGTAAATGAGTAAGGGAGCCGTTGAAATTAATCATAGGAGTATTTAAGCCTAATTCACGGTAGAAATCTTTTGACATTCGGTAAGGGCGCCCTGTCGTAATAATAACCTGATGCCCTTTTCCAGTAACTTTTTTTATGGTTTCTTTGGTAAAGTCAGAAATCTGACTGTCTGAGTTGAGCAGGGTTCCATCCAGGTCAACTGCAATAATTTTTTTCGTCATAGGGACCTTTCTAGTGTCTTTTCAGATAAGATGTCTACTATTATAACAGAAAGCAGGCAGAAAAGCAGATTCGAAACAAAAAAAGAAATTTCATCAAATTCTTAAATAAATCAAACAAAGATATTGAAAAAGTGAATGATAAATGATATAATTCTATTATTGTTCGTAAAAATTAAAAGGAGATTGATAATGGACAAATTATTTAAACTAAAAGAGAACGGTACAGACGTTCGTACAGAGGTTCTCGCTGGTTTAACAACTTTCTTTGCAATGAGCTATATTCTCTTTGTAAACCCACAAATTCTTTCGCAAACAGGAATGCCTGCTCAGGGTGTATTCCTCGCAACGATTATCGGTGCAGTTGCTGGTACCCTGATGATGGCCTTCTACGCCAACTTGCCATATGCTCAAGCGCCAGGTATGGGACTCAATGCCTTCTTTACCTTTACAGTTGTATTCGGGCTTGGTTATTCATGGCAAGAAGCCCTAGCTATGGTCTTCATCTGTGGAATTATCTCATTGATTATTACCTTGACAAATGTTCGTAAAATGATCATTGAATCGATTCCAAACGCCCTTCGCTCAGCAATTTCAGCTGGTATCGGTGTCTTCCTTGCCTACGTAGGTATTAAGAATGCTGGACTTTTGAAATTCTCTATCGATCCAGGAAATTACACGGTTGCAGGAGAAGGGGCTGATAAGGCTCAAGCAGCAATTACAGCAAATGCTTCAGCAGTTCCAGGATTGGTCAGCTTTAATAATCCAGCTGTTTTGGTGGCTCTTGCAGGACTTGCTATCACAATCTTCTTTGTCATTAAAGGGATTAAAGGGGGAATTATCCTCTCTATCTTGACAACAACTGTTCTTGCTATCGCAGTTGGTTTGGTAGATTTGTCTAGTATCGATTTTGCTAATAACCATGTTGGTGCAGCCTTTGAAGACTTGAAGACAGTCTTTGGTGCAGCTCTTGGTTCAGAAGGTTTGGGAGCTTTGATTTCAGATACAGCTCGCTTGCCTGAAACTCTGATGGCAATTCTTGCCTTCTCGTTAACAGATATTTTTGACACAATTGGTACCTTGATCGGTACGGGTGAAAAAGTTGGTATCGTAGCGACAAATGGTGAAAATCACCAATCAGCTAAGTTGGACAAGGCTCTTTATTCAGACTTGATTGGTACTTCAATTGGTGCCATCGCAGGTACTTCAAACGTAACGACTTATGTTGAATCTGCTGCTGGTATTGGTGCAGGTGGACGTACTGGTTTAACAGCCTTGGTTGTAGCTATCTGTTTTGCGATCTCAAGCTTCTTTAGTCCACTTCTAGCGATCGTACCAACAGCCGCTACAGCTCCAATCTTGATTATCGTTGGAATTATGATGTTGGCTAGCTTGAAAAATATCCATTGGGACGATATGTCTGAAGCAGTTCCTGCTTTCTTCACATCTATCTTTATGGGATTCAGCTACTCTATCACTCAAGGGATTGCAGTTGGTTTCTTGACTTATACTTTGACTAAGCTTGTCAAAGGTCAAGCTAAAGATGTTCATGTCATGATTTGGATTTTGGATGCCTTGTTTATCCTTAACTACATCAGCATGGCCTTATAATAGGATGACCCAGGGGGATTTTCCCCCTTTTTGAATACAAAGGAGATAGGTGATGAAAGAGAAAAATATGTGGAAAGAATTATTGAATCGTGCAGGTTGGCTGTTAATCTTTTTTCTGGCGACAATTTTATATCAGATTCCTATAGGGGTTACTGCTATTTTAACTTTAAATGCAGTACCACTGTTGCAGTCAGGACTGATAGTTGCTGGTATTTCGATTGTGGTTCTGGTGCTATTTATTATTGGAGCTCGTAAAACGCAGTTAGCAAGTTTTAATTTTTCTTTTTTTAGAGCTAAGGATTTGGCACGTTTGGGCTTGAGTTATTTAGTTATTATCGGGTCAAATATACTTGGTTCTATCTTGTTACAACTGTCAAATGAGACGACAACAAGTAACCAGTCTCAGATTAACGATATGGTTCAGAATAGTTCTCTGATTTCCAGTTTCTTCTTACTGGCCTTGCTTGCTCCGATTTGTGAGGAAATCTTGTGCCGTGGGATTATTCCTAAAAAGATTTTCCGAGGAAAAGAGAACTTGGGATTTGTAGTCGGTACGATTGTGTTTGCTTTATTGCATCAACCAAGTAATTTACCTTCTTTATTGATTTATGGAGGTATGTCGATTGTTCTATCTTGGACGGCTTACAAGACCCAACGTTTGGAAATGTCTATCTTACTTCACATGATTGTGAATGGGGTTGCTTTCTGTTTGTTGGCTCTCGTGGTGATTTTGAGTCGGACATTAGGGATATCTGTTTAAGATTTTTGACAATTGCTTACTTGTTTCTACTGGGAAAAAGATGAATGCAATCGTGTCCATCTTTTTCTTTTTATGGTAAAATAGAGAAATAATATGATGAAAAGCCTTGAGGGAGTGAACGATATGTCAAGTAAAGCCAATCATGCAAAGACAGCTATTTGCGGAATTATCAATGTAACCCCAGACTCCTTTTCGGACGGTGGTCAATTTTTTGCTCTTGAGCAAGCACTCCAGCAGGCTCGTAAATTGATAGCAGAAGGGGCTAGTATGCTAGATATCGGCGGAGAATCGACTCGGCCGGGAAGCAGCTATGTTGAGATAGAAGAGGAAATCCAGCGTGTTGTTCCAGTGATTAAAGCGATTCGCAAGGAAAGTGATGTCCTCATCTCTATTGATACTTGGAAGAGTCAGGTAGCAGAGGCTGCTTTGGCTGCTGGTGCCAATCTAGTCAATGATATCACTGGTTTCATGGGTGATGAGAAAATGGCCCATGTGGTTGCTAAGGCTGGTGCGAAAGTAGTCATTATGTTTAATCCAGTCATGGCGCGACCTCAGCATCCTAGCTCGCTCATATTTCCTCATTTTGGATTTAATCAAGCTTTTACAGAGGAAGAGTTAGCTGACTTCGAAAAATTGCCAATCGAAGACTTGATGGAGGCTTTCTTTGACAGAGCCTTAGCGAGAGCAGAGGAAGCTGGGATTGCTCAAGAAAACATCCTGCTGGATCCAGGAATTGGCTTTGGTCTTACCAAGAAAGAAAATCTACTTCTTTTACGGGATCTGGATAAACTACATCAGAAAGGCTATCCAATCTTTCTCGGAGTGTCGCGCAAGCGGTTTGTCATCAATATTCTTGAAGAAAATGGTTTTGAAGTCAATCCTGAGACAGAACTTGGTTTCCGCAATCGAGATACAGCTTCGGCTCATGTAACTAGTATTGCTTCAAGACAGGGTGTAGAAGTGGTGCGCGTGCATGACGTAGCTAGTCACAAGATGGCAGTTGAAATTGCCTCCGCTATTCGTCTGGCTGATGAAGCGGAAAATCTAGATTTAAAACAATACAAATAAGATGAAAGAAATTGAAAATAATCAGTGGATTGCCAACTACCGGACCGACGAACCGCATTTTGGCTTGGAACGCATGGTGGAACTATTAGCTTTGCGTGGAAATCCCCATCTCAAACTCAAGGTCATCCATATCGGAGGGACCAATGGCAAGGGTTCTACCATTGCTTTTTTGAAAAATATGCTGGAAAAGCTAGGGCTGAGAGTTGGCGTGTTTAGCTCACCCTATCTCATTCACTACACAGACCAGATTAGCATCAATGGGGAATCTATCCCAGAGGCTAGACTAGAAGCCCTCATGGCAGACTATCAGTCTTTGTTGGAAGGGGAATCGGCTACCAATTTGCAGGGGACAACTGAGTTTGAAATAATTACAGCTATAGCCTATGATTACTTTGCCTCAGAGCAAGTAGATGTGGCTATCATGGAAGTCGGCATGGGTGGGCTTTTAGATAGTACCAATGTCTGCCAGCCAATTTTAACAGGAATTACGACCATTGGATTGGACCATGTAGCCCTACTTGGTGACACCTTGGAAGCCATAGCAGAGCAGAAAGCTGGTATTATCAAACAAGGTATTCCCTTGGTGACAGGTCGTATTGCTCCAGAAGCTTTGGCTGTGATTGACCGCATTGCGGAAGGGAAAGATGCGCCGAGATTTGCCTACGGGACAGATTATCAGGTCCGCCATCAAAAGAGTATGGTTACAGGCGAAGTCTTTGACTATACAAGTGTTGTCAGACAAGGTCGCTTCCAAACTGGCCTGTTGGGTTTGCACCAGATAGAGAATGCTGGGATGGCCATAGCTTTACTTGATAATTTTTGTCAAGAAGATGGTCGAGAACTAGCAAGCAATCACGTGCTTGCTCAAGCCTTGGAAGAAACAAGTTGGCCAGGGCGTTTGGAAATCGTGTCAAGAGAACCCTTGATGATTTTGGATGGGGCCCACAATCCCCATGCTATCAAGGCTTTATTAGCAACTTTGCAAGAACGCTTTGCGGATTATCGTAAGGAAATCCTCTTTACTTGCATCAAAACCAAGGCCTTGGAGGATATGTTGGACTTGTTGGAGCAAATCCCAGATACCGAGCTTACTCTGACACATTTTGACGATAGTCGGGCGACTGATGAAAGCGTGCTGGAAGAGGCAGCTAAGTCTAGAAATCTCAGCTACCAAGGTTGGCAGGATTTTCTAGAGCAGAAATTGACAGATAAAAAAGAAGAGAAACAAACAGTTAGGATTGTCACGGGTTCCTTGTATTTCTTGAGCCAAGTGAGAGCCTATCTGATGGAGAGGAAAAACGAAAATGGATACACAAAAGATTGAAGCAGCTGTAAAAATGATTATCGAGGCCGTCGGAGAGGACGCTAACCGCGAGGGCTTGCAGGAAACACCTGCTCGTGTGGCTCGTATGTACCAAGAGATTTTTTCAGGTCTTGGTCAAACAGCGGAGGAACATTTGTCAAAATCCTTTGAGATTATCGACGATAATATGGTGGTAGAAAAGGATATCTTTTTCCATACCATGTGTGAACACCACTTCTTGCCATTTTATGGTAGAGCACATATTGCCTACATTCCAGATGGTCGTGTGGCAGGTTTGTCTAAGCTAGCCCGTACGGTTGAAGTTTATTCGAAAAAACCACAAATTCAAGAACGTTTGAATATCGAAGTGGCTGATGCCTTGATGGAGTATCTAGGTGCTAAAGGAGCCTTTGTTGTCATTGAGGCGGAACATATGTGTATGAGCATGCGTGGTGTCAGAAAACCAGGCACTGCAACCTTGACGACAGTAGCTCGTGGTCTATTTGAAACAGATAAGGACCTCCGAGACCAGGCTTATCGTTTAATGGGACTATAATACTCTTCGAAAATCAAATTCAAACCACGTCAGCTTCCATCTGCAACCTCAAAACAGTGTTTTGAGCAGCCTGCGGCTAGCTTCCTAGTTTGCACTTTGATTTTCATTGACTATAAAAAGAATCCGCTTTGGGCGGATTTTTCTAGAAAGGAATCATTATGGATCAACTGCAGATTAAGGATTTGGAAATTTTTGCTTATCATGGTCTTTTTCCTAGTGAGAAAGAATTGGGGCAGAAGTTTGTTATTTCCGCAATCCTATCCTATGATATGACCAAGGCGGCTACAGACTTGGATTTAACAGCCTCTGTCCATTACGGAGAATTGTGCCAGCAGTGGACGGCATGGTTTCAGGAAACGAGTGAAGATTTAATTGAAACGGTAGCTTATAAACTGGTAGAACGTACTTTTGAGGCTTATCCTCTTGTCCAAGAAATGAAGTTGGAACTGAAAAAACCTTGGGCGCCAGTGCATTTGCCACTAGATACTTGCTCGGTAACCATTCATCGCCGCAAGCAACGAGCCTTTATCGCCCTAGGAAGCAATATGGGAGATAAACAAGCAAACTTGAAACAAGCCATTGAGAAAATGCGAAATCGAGGTATCCATATTCTCAAAGAGTCTAGTATCTTGACGACGGAGCCTTGGGGTGGTGTGGAGCAAGATAGCTTTGCTAATCAAGTGGTTGAGGTTGAAACCTGGTTGCCCGCCCCAGTTCTATTAGAGACCTTGTTAGCCATTGAGTCAGAGATGGGACGGGTGAGAGAAGTACATTGGGGGCCTCGTTTGATTGATTTGGACTTGCTCTTTGTGGAGGACCAGGTCCTTTATACAGATGACCTTATTTTGCCCCATCCTTACATAGCGGAACGCCTTTTTGTTCTTGAGTCTCTACAAGAAATTGCGCCTCATTTTATCCATCCGACATTAAAGCAACCGATCCGCAACTTGTATAATGCTTTGAAACAATAGAAAAAACTCTAGTTTTCAGTCGCTTGTAACTGAAGGCTAGAGTTTTTAAAATAGGTCATTTTCTTCTGGGAGGAGGATAGTCTCTCTACCATCCATGTCTAAAACCAAGACTCTGGGGGGATAAAGAGGGTCAAAGGGATGGTTAAAGTCAAAATCAATGGCTGTAGGGAGGTGTTGACTTGAGAAGTGGAAGGTAATTTTTCCTTGGTTATTGAGCAATTGAAACTCGAGTTCTTCTTCCAATTCAAAGACATTTTTTAAGAAATGGTCGATGATATACCAAAATGAGTCAATAACGTCATCAGGCAAGCTGGTAACAATGCCAAAACTAGCTGACCGCATGTGGGTATTGGTAAAAGCCATATTTCTTCCCCCTTTCTTTTCCCTTATCATACAGCAAATAGGATTAAAAATCAAGAAAAGGTGATTTTTTCTTCATAAACATAGCTTTCTATAAAATTTTTTCAAATAATCTTCAAAAAAAGCTTGAAAGTGTTTACAAATAGTGATAAAATGGAATAAGTAGAAGCATGAAAACGAAATTTTCATACCGTCTCTTTTTTTGGAGTCTCGTGAGGTATGATATAGAAAGGAAATGGAATGAATACAGACGATACAGTAACGATTTATGATGTCGCCCGTGAAGCAGGAGTTTCAATGGCGACGGTTAGCCGTGTAGTTAATGGCAATAAGAATGTAAAAGAGAATACCCGTAAAAAAGTGCTTGAGGTAATTGACCGTTTGGATTACCGTCCAAATGCCGTGGCGCGTGGTCTTGCAAGTAAAAAGACAACCACTGTCGGTGTCGTGATTCCAAATATTACCAATGGTTATTTCTCAACGCTTGCTAAAGGGATTGATGATATCGCTGAAATGTACAAGTACAATATTGTTCTTGCTAATAGTGATGAGGACGATGACAAGGAAGTTTCAGTTGTCAATACCCTGTTTTCTAAGCAAGTGGATGGTATCATCTTTATGGGCTACCACTTGACTGAAAAAATTCGTTCAGAGTTTTCTCGTTCTCGAACACCAGTTGTTCTTGCAGGAACTGTGGATGTAGAACATCAGCTTCCAAGTGTCAATATTGACTACAAACAAGCAACGATTGATGCAGTAACCTACCTTGCTAAAGAAAATGAGCGCATTGCTTTCGTAAGCGGTCCATTAGTGGATGACATCAATGGTAAGGTTCGTTTGGTTGGCTACAAGGAAGCCTTGAAAAAAGCAGGTATTTCTTATAGCGAAGGATTGGTATTTGAATCTAAATACACTTATGAAGACGGTTATGCCTTGGCAGAACGCCTGATTTCATCAAATGCAACTGCAGCAGTTGTAACAGGTGACGAGCTGGCAGCAGGTGTCTTGAACGGCCTTGCTGATAAGGGTGTGTCTGTGCCAGAAGAGTTTGAAATCATTACTAGTGATGATTCACAAATCTCACGCTTTACCCGTCCAAACTTGACAACTATTGCCCAACCTCTTTATGACCTTGGTGCTATTAGTATGCGTATGTTGACTAAGATTATGCACAAGGAAGAGTTGGAAGAACGTGAAGTTCTCTTACCTCATGGTTTGACAGAACGTCGTTCGACACGAAAACGGAAATAGAAAAAATCAGGGAATCGTGAAGATTTCCTGATTTGTTTTATGTGACTATTAGTCCGTCTCGCTCCGCTAGGTGCGAGACAAAAAACCACCCGCTATGCGGGTACGCGTCGAAGGTTATACCCAAAAAATCCAAACGCGATACAATAAAGGTGTTCAAGCCAATTGTAAAGAGAAAGGAGAAAAATATGGCACAAAAGGCACATAGTTTATCACACACAAAGTGGATGTGTTCTATCACATTGTGTTCACCCCTAAGTATAGACGAAAAATCATCTATAACCAATATCGCAGTAGTTTAGGCGAAATATTTCATCTCTTGTTTAGTTATAAAGGAGTTGAAATTATAGAGGGGCACTTAATGCCAGATCATGTACATATGTTAGTAAGTATTCCACCGAGGATAAGTGTTTCGAGTTTCATGAGTTATTTAAAAGGAAAAAGTGCACTCATGATGTTTGATAAACACGCCAATCTCAAGTACAAGTTTGGGAATCGGCATTTCTGGGCGGAAGGTTATTATATAAGTACAGTAGGGCTTAATGAAGCTACAATTAAGAAATATATTCAAGAACAGGAAAAGCATGATATAGCACTAGATAAATTGAGTGTAAAAGAATATGAGGATCCCTTTAGGGATAGTGGTAAGTAATACTAAAGCCTCTTTAAGAGGCAAGTGACGAGTCAAGAGCAATGAGGCTTGAACAACGTGAAAGCCAGCGTCTTTAGGCGCTGGCTGGTAATTTGGGCTTATAGCCCTGGTTCAAACCACCCGTTTGACGGGTGGTCATGATTTAGAGAAGAGACTTACCCTTCCATATAGTCTTTCAAAGCCTGTCCTGTTAGTCCGGCATTGAGGGCAATGAGGAGTTTCAAACGGGCTTTTTGGGCGTTGAGTTCTTTAACAAAGAAGACACCAGATTTTTGCAACTGCACGCCCCCACCTTGGTAGGCATAAACAGGTTCTGCAATACCGTTAAAGCATCGTGAAACAAGGGCGACTGGGATTCCTTTTTGTAGAAGGGTTTCTAATTTTTGAGCCGTTTCTTTGGGAACATTGCCCGCCCCGAAGGCTTGGATAATCAAGCCGTCTAATTGTTCCAAATCCAGCATATCAATTAGCTCATCTGTCATACCAGCATAAGCCGAGATGATAGGGACCAATCCTTGTATGTTATCAAGGTCAAAGCGAACACGAGGTTCAGCTGTTTTGAAGTAGAGGATTTCCCGCTTCGTAATCAGACCAAGTGGCCCATGTGTTGGGGTCTGGAAGGTGCCGACGTTGGTCGTATGCGTTTTGGTAACATACTTGGCAGCATGGATTTCATCGTTCATAACGACCAAAACCCCTTTGTCAGCAGCCCTATCATCACTAGCAACTCGTAAAGCACTCAGATAATTATAAACACCGTCGCTGCCGAGTTCGTTGGAGCTGCGCATGGCCCCTGTTAGAACGATAGGCATATGGGGAACTTCCATGGTATCAAGGAAATAGGCTGTTTCCTCTAAAGTATCGGTCCCGTGTGTGATCACCACTCCATCGTAGTTAGCAGCTTCCTCTTTAATTTTTTGGTAGAGGGCTAGCATATGCTTGGGTTTGATATGAGGGCTTGGCAGGTTAAAAAAGTCCAAGGCGTGGACTTGGATTCCTTCAAGTGGGTTGGACACATGGTTCATGGGATTATCTGAACTGGTCACAACAGCGCCAGAAGCATCGGCCTGCATGGAAATAGTTCCACCAGTATGTAAAACAAGGATTTTCTTAGGCATGATTTACTCACTCTTTCTGAAATGTGGTATAATCATTGTATCACAAAAGGGGAGATTGGGATAGGATGGAAGTCAAAGCTGTTTTTTTTGATATCGATGGAACCTTGGTCAACGATCGCAAGAGTGTTTTGAAATCCACTAAGGACGCGATTAAAATTGTCAAAGAACAAGGGGTACTGGTTGGCGTAGCAACGGGTCGAGGACCTTTTTTTGTTAAGGAATTGATGGATGATTTGGATCTGGATTTTGCGGTAACCTACAATGGCCAGTATATCTTTAATAAAGAAAGAGTCTTGTTCACGAGCCCAATTTCCAAGTTACATTTGCGTCATCTAATTACTTATGCTAAAAAAGAGGGCAAGGAGATTGCCCTAGGGACCAAGGATGCCATGTTGGGTTCCAAAATCATGTCCTTTGGTCTGGGTTCTTTTTCCCAACGAATCAGTCGCTTCGTTCCCTCTGTTTTAACTCGGACGGTGAGCTATTCCTTTAATCGTATGGTCAGCAAGGTTGTTCCCCAAAAGGAAGAAGACCTGCTTCATCTGATGAATCAGCCTATCTACCAAGTTTTGATGCTGATGACACCAGAAGAATCTGAGAAGGCAGCAGCTGATTTTGAAGACTTGAAATTGACACGTAGCAATCCTTTTGCAGCGGATGTCATCAATCAAGGAAACTCTAAATTGGAAGGCATACGCCGAGTCGGAAAAGAATATGGCTTTGACCTCAACCAAGTCATGGCCTTTGGTGATTCGGATAACGACCTAGAAATGCTGGCGGGTGTCGGTATGTCGGTCGCTATGGGAAATGGTAGTAGCAGTGTCAAGGAAGTTGCCAAGCACATTACCACCAGCAATCAGCAAGACGGAATCCACAAGGCCTTGGAACATTTTGGTGTTCTGGCCTCAGAAAAAGTCTTTGTCAGCCGTGACTATCATTTCAATAAGGTCAAGACCTTCCACCACATGATGGATGAACGAACCCAAGAAGAACCTCGAGCTTGGGATTTAGAAGGTGCAACCCACAGGGCTGGCTTTAAAATAGAAGAATTGGTGGAATTTGTTCGAGCTGCCAGTCCTTCTGAAGAGGACTTTGATCAAGCTCTATTGCAACTTCATCAAGCTCTTGATAAGGCGGCAGATAAAGTAGCCAAGAAGACCCCTGCTCAGCAAGATTTGATAGGGCAAGTGGATGCCTTGATTGACACACTTTACTTCACCTATGGTAGTTTTGTCTTGATGGGGGTGGACCCAGAACGTATTTTTGATATCGTCCATCAGGCTAATATGGGGAAAATTTTCCCAGATGGCAAGGCTCATTTTGATCCAGTGACCCACAAAATTTTAAAACCAGATGATTGGGAAGAAAAATATGCTCCAGAACCTGCTATTAAAAAGGAACTGCAGCGTCAGCTCAAAGCTTATGAACGTCATAAAGAGAGAAATAATACTCAATGAAAATCAAAGAGCAAACTAGGAAACTAGCCGCAGGCTGCTCAAAGCACTGCTTTGAGGTTGTAGATAGAACTGACGAAGTCAGCTCAAAACACTGTTTTGAGGTTGCAGATGAAACTGACGAAGTCAGTAACATATATACGGCAAGGCGACGTTGACGTGGTTTGAAGAGATTTTCGAAGAGTATAAATAGTAAACAAAAAGGAGCGCTGAGCTCCTTTTCGTTGTAATTATAAGGTTTTTTCTTGTTCTCTCACAACCAGCAAATCGACCTTAGCATGGCGGAGAATGTATTCAGATGAAGAGCCGACCAAGAGGCGTTCAAAGGCGTTGAGACCAGTTGCACCAACGAGAATGAGATCAACTTCTTCTGCATCTGGAATAGTACGTGCCAGTAGGGTTTTTGGATTTCCCATTTCAATGACGATATGAACATCTGCCACACCAGCATCCCTGGCACGTTTTTCGTACTCTTTCATCAGACTTTCAGCGTCGACTTGGAGTTCTTCGTAAACTTCAGCATCAAAGGTGGATACGCTTTGGAGTGCGCGTGTGTCAATGACATGTGCGATGGTGAGTTTAGCGTCGTTTCGTAGAGCAGAATGAACTCCCTTGACAAAAGCCAAGTCCGCTTCTTTAGAACCATCGATTGCGACCATGATATTTTGGTAACGTTGTGCCATAATGAAACCTCCTGAAATTTTCTTACTATAATTGTAAACCTTTTCACTATAGAAGTAAAGCAAAAAAAGTATTTTTCAAAAGAATATTAGCGCTTAAAATCTATATAAATATATGATAAAATAAAAGAAAGGATAGCAGGAAAGAAGTGAAGGGAGGGATAATGATGAAAAACTCTTTTCAAGAAGCAAAAAAATCAAATTTCCTTTATTATGGAATCATCCTAGTTTCAGTCTTGCTAGAAGTTATCATGGTCTGGCAATTAGAGAGTCTGATACCGCTTCTTTATCCAGGGTTTATCGGATTTTTAGTCTTTCACCTACTCTACCATCTAATCTTATTCCTAGTTGCAAAACGAAGTGGGCGCTGGGACTACTTGATGATATGGGGGCTTTTCCTCATGTTTAATCTTCTCTATGACTCCTTTTTAGGCCTGCTTTTTCTAGGTTTATCTTTTGGTATGTGATGTTTTTTTGCAAAACACCTGCTATCTCCACTGTCTTGACCTCGCTCTTAGTGAGGTTTTTCTTCTGTAGGATTTTAGTAACACATTTCAGTAAACTTGTCGCATTCTCTTTCTAGTGGTATAATGTTACTATCTCGATGAATTGAGGAAACAAGATGAAAGAATATAACAAGTCTAGTAAGTTAGAGCATGTTGCTTATGATATCCGTGGTCCTGTTTTGGAAGAAGCCATGCGGATGCGAGCAAACGGCGAAAAGATTTTACGTCTGAATACAGGAAATCCAGCAGAATTTGGCTTTACAGCGCCAGACGAGGTCATTCATGACTTGATTATGAATGCGCGTGATAGTGAAGGTTACTCTGACTCCAAAGGGATTTTCTCAGCCCGTAAGGCCATCATGCAGTATTGCCAATTGAAGAAATTTCCAAACGTAGATATTGATGATATTTACCTTGGAAATGGTGTCAGTGAGCTGATTGTCATGTCCATGCAGGGACTTTTGGACAATGGAGACGAGGTCTTGGTGCCAATGCCAGACTATCCTCTCTGGACAGCCGCTGTCAGCCTGGCTGGGGGAAATGCTGTTCACTATATCTGTGATGAGGCTGCAGAATGGTACCCAGATATTGACGATATCAAGTCAAAAATCACTTCCAATACCAAGGCAATCGTCCTTATCAATCCAAACAACCCAACTGGAGCCCTTTATCCTAAGGAACTTTTGTTGGAGATTATTGAGATTGCCCGTCAAAATGATTTGATCATCTTTGCGGATGAAATTTACGACCGCATGGTAATGGATGGACATGTGCATACGCCTGTGGCAAGCTTGGCACCAGATGTTTTCTGTGTCAGCATGAATGGTCTGTCAAAATCTCACCGTATCGCTGGTTTTCGTGTAGGTTGGATGGTCTTATCTGGACCTAAGACACACGTCAAGGGCTATATTGAAGGTCTCAATATGCTGTCCAATATGCGTCTTTGCTCTAACGTTTTGGCCCAACAAGTCGTACAAACTTCCTTGGGTGGTCACCAGTCAGTCGATGAATTGCTTCTTCCTGGTGGACGAATCTATGAGCAAAGAAACTTCATCTACAATGCTATTCAAGATATTCCAGGCTTGTCTGCCGTTAAACCCAAGGCGGGACTCTATATCTTCCCGAAAATCGACCGCAACATGTACCGTATCGATGATGATGAGCAGTTTGTCCTTGATTTCTTGAAGCAGGAAAAGGTTCTCTTGGTTCATGGTCGAGGCTTTAACTGGCAGGAACCAGACCACTTCCGTATAGTTTACCTTCCTCGTGTTGATGAACTGGCCCAAATCCAAGAAAAGATGACTCGTTTCTTGAAACAGTATCGTAGATAGGGCTTACATTCGAAAAAGCTGGAAACATTTGCCTAGGGCTATTGACAAAAGTGAAAGAATCAGATAGAATAGTAAAGTATGTTTAGTAACTGATCACTTTATAGCCGGCTAAACGAATACAAAATCTATGAGGAGGTATTCATCGTGAAACGTACTTATCAACCAAGTAAACTTCGTCGTGCGCGCAAACACGGATTCCGTAACCGTATGTCAACTAAAAACGGTCGTCGCGTATTGGCAGCTCGTCGTCGTAAAGGACGCAAAGTTTTGGCTGCATAATCCAAACGAATTATATCAAAAATCAGTAGGAACTCGAGTCTACTGATTTTTATTTTTGTAAAAAAAGTTAAAAAGGCTTTATATTTTTGCTCAAATAGTGTATAATATTTCACATACTGTAAAAAATGGAGAATAATCATGAAGAAATCAAAAGTTATGCTTTTTGGAGCTATGGCTTTGACAGCAGGTCTAGCTCTAGCGGCATGTGGGGCATCCCAATCAAGCAATGCAGACAAGACTTACTCTTATATCTTTGTCAATAACCCAGATACCTTGGATTATATTACCTCTACACGAGACTCTACATCTAGTATCACAACCAACTTGGTTGATGGTTTGTTGGAAAATGACCAGTATGGCAATCTCATCCCGTCTATGGCTGAGTCATGGACAGTGTCAAAAGATGGTTTGACCTACACTTATAAGATTCGTCAGGGAGCTAAATGGTACACTTCTGAAGGAGAAGAGTATGCGGATGTAACAGCTCATGACTTTGTGACTGGTCTTAAGTATGCGGCTGATAAAAAGGCTGAAAACTTGTACTTGGTACAAGATTCTATCAAGGGTCTAGCAGACTATGTTGAAGGGAAATCATCTGATTTTGCAACTGTTGGTGTTAAGGCGGTGGATGATTACACGCTACAATATACTCTCAACCAACCTGAGACTTATTGGAACTCTAAAACAACAGCAAGTATTCTTAGTCCTGTAAATGAAGCTTTCTTGAAGTCTAAGGGAGATGACTTTGGAAGTGTGACACCATCAAGTATCTTGTCAAATGGTCCTTACTTGTTTAAGTCCTTCACATCAAAATCTTTGATTGAGTTTGATAAAAACCCTAACTACTGGGATAAGGACAATGTCAAAATTGAGAAAGTGAAACTTTCTTTCTTTGATGGTTCTGACCAAGACAGCATTGCAAGAGGCTTCTTGGATGGTAACTATACTGATGGTCGTATCTTCCCAACAAGTTCAGTCTTTGCTGAACTCAAGAAGGGGAATGAGGACAAGATTACCTACACACCACAAAACTCAGTTACTTTCTATTATCTTTTCAACGTTAATCGTCAAAGCTACAAGCAAACTATGAAACAGTCTGATAAGGAAAAGACAGATTCACGCGCAGCTATGCAAAATAAAGATTTCCGTCAAGCTATCAACTTTGCCTTTGACCGTCATGCTTATGCAGCACAGACAAATGGCGAAGATGGAGCAGACCGTATCTTGCGTAATACAGTAACACCAAGTAACTTTGTCCAAGTTGGTGATAAGAACTTTGGTGATATTGTTAATGAGAAAATTGTCAACTACGGTAAAGATTGGGCAAATATCAACCTAAACGATGGTAAGCAAGCCTTCTTGAATCCTGAAAAGGCCAAAGAGAAGTTTGCGAAGGCCAAAGAAAGTCTGCAAGCTCAGGGAGTAACTTTCCCAATTCATTTGGATATGCCAGTTGACCAGACTGCTAAGTTAGATGTGCAACAGGCCGGTTCTTTCAAACAAACAGTGGAAGAAACCCTTGGTAAGGAGAATGTGGTCATCGATGTTATCCAACTATCTCCAGATGAAAAAGACCAAGCAACCTACTTTGCAGATACAGCAGAACAAAAGGACTACGATATCGACATCTCAGGATGGGGTGGAGATTACTCAGATCCTAAGACTTACCTAGATATCCTTGATCCAGAGACAGGTTCTCAGTTGAAAAACATGGGCTTGTCTGAAGGGAAAGATAAGGAAGTTAAGGACAAGATTGGTCTTGCTGACTACAAGAAACTCTTGGATCAGGCAGACGCAGAAATCACAGATACTCAAGCCCGCTATGAAAAATATGCTGAAGCCCAAGCTTGGTTGACAGATAGTGCCCTCTTCCTACCAGTTCAAAGTGGTGGAGCTAACCCAATCTTCCGTAAGACTGTACCGTTTACAGGACCATTCTCATTCGTTGGTCATAAGGGAAATGCGGACAACTACAAATATGTTGAATTGCAAAAAGAGCCAGTCACTGCTAAACAGTACCAAGAACTCTATGAAAAATGGCTGAAAGAAAAAGCTGAGTCAAATAAAAAAGCTCAGGAAGATTTAGCTAACCACATTCAATGATATTCCTAGTCATGCTTTTCAGTTAATACTCTTCGAAAATCTCTTCAAACCACGTCAGCGTTGCCTTACCGTATATATGGTTACTGACTTCGTCAGTTCTATCTGCAACCTCAAAACAGTGTTTTGAGCTGACTTCGTCAGTTTCATCTACGACCTCAAAGCAGTGCTTTGAGCAGCCTGCGGCTAGCTTCCTAGTTTGCTCTTTGATTTTCATTGAGTATAAGCATAGTGAATGGATTCAGAAAAAGGCCTTACCAGAGCTTCTTGCTTCTGGTAGGGCCTTTTCTTTATTCTTTTAAGTGATAGGAATAGCTAGCGACAACGACGTCTTGGTGCCAACGAAGGGCGTATTTGAGTTTGAGACTCATCTGATTGTGTAGGATATTTTGCCAAGGTTTATTAGGGATAAACTGGGGTACCAGAACAGTGACTGTATAGTTCTTTTTCTGGGCATCCTCAGAGATTCGTTTGACATACTTGACAGTAGGGGTGATGATGTCGCGGTAGCTGGTCTTGATGTTCTTCAGAGTAATGGTTGGGAAGTAATCGGCAAATTCTTGGAGAATTTCTTGGTCTTTCTCTGCTGTTTCCTTAGTAGAAATGTGCATGGCTAAGACTTCATCACCGATACTTTGAGCGTAGTTAATGGCTCCGACGCTAACTCGGGTGACATTTCCTACTAGGACGAGGACAAGATTGCCATCGTAGGTACGTTTTTCGATGCCTTCATAGAGACGTAGTTGTTGGGCCACTTTTTGGTAATGACTGTGAATGGCCAAGAAAAGTAGGGTGAGTACGAGAATAATCGGGAAGAAAGGCCAGATATCACTGAGACGGAAAAAGAGCAGGATCAGCACGATAGCGTAGCAAATGATGGCTCCAAGGATATTGGCAAGGGCAGGTTTTAAGAAATTTGTCCCTTTTTCTTTTTTCCAATGGCGAATCATCCCAGTCTGAGATAGGGCGAAGGGAACGAAGACCCCGATAGTATAAAGGGGAATCAAACGTTCGGTATTGCCATTAAAAATGAGAAGAAGAATCATAGCCCCAAATGCCAGAGTTAAAATTCCATTAGAGTAGCCTAGGCGGTCTCCTTTTTCCATAAAGAGATGGGGCATGTATTTGTTTTTAGCCATATTGTAAGCTAGCATAGGGAAGGCCGAAAAGCCGGTATTTGCAGCTACGGCCAAAATTAAGGCTGTGGAGAATTGGAAGGTATAATAGCCAAGGTGGCCTAAGAAGGAATTACCAAGGATACCTTGAGCCATCTGTGAGAGGATGGTTTCTCCGTGTTGCGGCATAATTCCCATCCAGTAGTTTAGGAAGGTAATACCAGCAAACAGAAAACCTAAAATCAGTGACATGATGGTCAAGGTCTGAGCTGCATTCTTTTCTTTCGGAGCCTTGAAAAAGGGAACGGCATTTGAAATAGCTTCAACCCCTGTCAGAGAGGCAGAACCACTGGTAAAGGCTCTTAGAATGAGAACGATAGACAGACTCGGTACAGCATGCCCGATAGGAGAAGTTGCCTGATAGCTGAGAGAACCAGTTACTAGTTGAAAGATTCCATAGAGCAAGAGAAAGACAGTACTGATGATAAAGAGATAGACAGGAATCATCAGTGAACTGGCAGATTCTTTTAAGCCCCGTAAATTCAAGAGCATAAGCAAACAAACTAGAAAAATGGAAATGTGGAGGTTGTAAGGGTGGAGAGCAGGGAGAGCTGCTGTGATAGCATCGGCTCCAGATGACACCGATACCGCCACAGTCAGCATGTAGTCAACCAGCAGACTACCTCCAGCAATTAAGCCAAGTTCGGGAGATAGATTTTCTCGAGTAACCATATAGGCCCCTCCTCCTTGAGGGTAGGCATGGATGATTTGACGGTAGGAGACGGTCAGGCTAGCTAGGAGCAGGAGGACAAAGAGGCCGATAGGAAGACTCCACCATATCGCAAGAGGAGAGAGACTAGCCAAGACGAGGACTACTTGCTCAGGCCCATAGGCAATGGAAGATAGAGCGTCGCTTGACAACATGGCCAAGGCCTGCATTTTTCCCAGCAGACCTCCCTCGCCTTCTGTTAAGGACTTAAGAGGACGACCGATAAAGGTCTGTTTTAATTTTGTAAACATTGTATTTTCCTTTTCTGAAAATTTCAATAAGTGCTATTATACTGCTTTGGGAAAATAGCGTCAAGAGACGACGATGGATTTTAGAATATTTTGTACAGATGAGGAGAGAGGGCAGTTTTTTGGTATAATAGAAGATAGAAAACGAGGTTAGAAGAGATGATTTTTGATACACATACACACTTGAATGTAGAAGAATTTGCAGGTCATGAGGCAGAAGAAATCGCCTTAGCTGCTGAGATGGGTGTGACACAGATGAATATTGTTGGTTTTGATCAACCGACGATTGAGCGTGCCTTGGGGTTGGTAGATGAGTATGACCAGCTCTATGCGACTATCGGTTGGCATCCGACAGAAGCAGGGACATACACGGAGGAGATTGAAGCCTACTTGCTTGATAAGCTCAAGCATCCCAAGGTTGTTGCTTTAGGTGAAATTGGATTGGACTACCATTGGATGACAGCACCGAAAGAGGTGCAGGAGCAGGTTTTTCGCCGTCAGATTCAGTTATCTAAGGACTTGGATTTGCCTTTTGTTGTCCATACCCGTGATGCGCTGGAAGACACCTATGAGATTATCAAGAGCGAGGGCGTTGGTCCTCGTGGTGGTATCATGCATTCTTTTTCGGGAACTCTTGAATGGGCAGAGAAGTTTATCGAGCTTGGTATGACTATTTCCTTTTCAGGAGTGGTGACTTTTAAGAAGGCAACTGACATCCAAGAAGCAGCTAAAGAGTTACCTGTGGACAAGATTTTGGTGGAAACAGATGCGCCTTACTTAGCACCTGTACCCAAGCGTGGTCGTGAAAATAAAACAGCCTACACTCGCTATGTAGTGGACTTTATCGCAGACTTGCGTGGTATGACGACAGAAGAGTTGGCGGCGGCAACGACTGCAAATGCAGAGCGAATTTTTGGATTGGACAGCAAGTAATGAAAGAAAAAATTTCCCAAGTTATCGTGGTCGAAGGGCGCGATGATACGGCCAATCTCAAACGCTATTTCGATGTAGAGACCTATGAGACACGAGGTTCTGCCATCAATGAGCAAGATATTGCACGTATTCAGCGTCTACATGAGCTTCATGGAGTCATTGTCTTTACAGACCCAGATTTTAATGGGGAGCGGATTCGTCGTATGATTATGACGGCCATTCCGACAGTGCAGCATGCCTTCCTCAAACGAGATGAAGCTGTTCCCAAGTCTAAGACCAAGGGACGTTCTCTGGGAATCGAACATGCTAGCTATGATGATTTGAAAACAGCGCTGGCACAGGTGACAGAACAATTTGAACATGAGAGTCAGTTTGACATCAGTCGTAGCGACTTGATTCGCCTTGGTTTTCTAGCAGGGGCAGACAGCCGTAAGCGACGAGAATATCTAGGAGAGTCTCTCCGGATTGGCTATTCCAACGGCAAGCAACTTCTCAAACGCTTAGAGTTGTTTGGAGTTACCTTGGCAGAAGTGGAAGAAGCTATGAAATCTTATAAGGATAGCTAAGCAGACACCAAATACAAGGGGAATGTGTTACAATAGTAGTAACAGATAATAGAAAAGAGAATAAATGAGAATTGCAGATTACAGCGTGACCAAGGCAGTACTGGAGCGTCACGGTTTTACCTTTAAAAAGTCCTTTGGGCAAAATTTCTTGACCGATACCAATATCCTACAAAAAATCGTGGATACGGCTGAGATTGATGACCAGGTCAATGTCATTGAAATCGGGCCAGGGATTGGTGCCTTGACCGAGTTTCTGGCTGAGCGTGCAGCTCAAGTCATGGCTTTTGAGATTGACCATCGTTTGGTACCAATTTTGGCAGATACCTTGCGTGATTTTGACAATGTGACAGTGGTTAACGAGGACATTCTTAAAGTTGATTTGGCGCAACATATCCAGAATTTTAAAAATCCTGACCTGCCAATCAAGGTAGTAGCCAACTTGCCATACTATATCACGACGCCTATTCTCATGCACTTGATTGAAAGTGGCATTCCGTTTAGTGAGTTTGTGGTCATGATGCAGAAAGAAGTGGCAGATCGTATCTCAGCCCAGCCAAACACCAAAGCCTACGGCAGCTTGTCGATTGCGGTGCAGTATTACATGACTGCCAAGGTTGCCTTTATCGTGCCTCGTACGGTCTTTGTGCCAGCGCCAAATGTGGACTCGGCTATCTTGAAAATGGTGCGCCGTCCAGAACCAGCTGTAGCAGTGGAAGATGAGAACTTCTTCTTTAAGGTTTCCAAGGCAAGTTTCACTCATCGCCGCAAGACCTTATGGAACAACTTGACAGGTTGCTTTGGCAAGACTGAAGAGGTCAAGGACAAGCTGACCAAGGCTTTGGATCAGGCAGGCTTGTCACCAAGTGTGCGTGGGGAAGCGCTCAGCTTGGCAGAGTTTGCCAGTCTAGCAGACGCGCTTAAAGGGCAAGGACTCTAAGATGCAGGGACAAATTATTAAAGCCTTGGCTGGGTTCTACTATGTAGAGAGTGATGGCCAGGTCTATCAAACACGGGCGCGTGGAAATTTTCGTAAAAAAGGCCATACTCCTTATGTTGGAGATTGGGTCGATTTTTCTGCCGAGGAAAATTCAGAAGGCTATATTCTCAAGATTCACGAACGGAAAAACAGCCTGGTCCGTCCGCCCATTGTCAATATCGACCAAGCTGTAGTAATCATGTCCGTCAAGGAACCTGATTTTAACAGCAATTTGCTGGATCGGTTCTTGGTTCTTTTGGAGCACAAGGGTATTCATCCCATCGTCTATATTTCCAAGATGGATTTGTTGGAAGATAGAGGAGAACTGGATTTTTATGAACAGACTTATGGTGACATCGGCTATGACTTTGTGACCAGTAAAGAGGAACTCCTGCCCTTGTTAACAGGCAAGGTGACAGTCTTTATGGGGCAGACGGGCGTTGGGAAATCAACTCTTCTCAATAAAATCGCACCAGACCTCAATCTTGAAACAGGAGAAATTTCAGACAGTCTGGGTCGCGGGCGCCACACTACTAGAGCTGTTAGTTTTTACAACCTCAATGGGGGTAAAATCGCAGACACACCAGGCTTCTCATCACTGGATTATGAAGTATCAACGGCGGAAGACCTCAATCAGGCTTTCCCAGAGATTGCTACTGTTAGCCGAGATTGTAAGTTCCGTACTTGTACCCATACCCATGAGCCGTCTTGCGCAGTTAAGCCGGCTGTTGAAGAGGGTATCATTGCGTCCTTCCGTTTTGATAATTACCTGCAATTCCTCAGTGAGATTGAAAATCGCAGAGAAACCTATAAAAAAGTCAGCAAAAAAATTCCAAAATAAGGAGAAACCTATGTCTCAATACAAGATTGCTCCGTCAATTCTGGCAGCAGATTATGCCAACTTTGAACGTGAAATCAAACGTCTAGAAGCAACTGGTGCAGAATATGCCCATATCGATATCATGGATGGTCACTTTGTACCACAAATCAGTTTTGGTGCAGGTGTGGTCGAAGCTCTTCGACCTCATAGCAAGATGGTCTTTGACTGCCACTTGATGGTAGCTAATCCTGAGCATCATTTAGAAGACTTTGCGCGTGCGGGAGCGGATATCATCAGCATCCATGTGGAAGCAACACCCCATATTCATGGTGCCCTCCAAAAAATTCGTTCACTCGGTGTCAAGCCATCAGTTGTCATCAATCCTGGTACGCCTGTTGAAGCTATCAAGCACGTCCTTCATCTAGTTGACCAAGTTTTAGTCATGACGGTTAATCCAGGTTTTGGTGGGCAAGCCTTTCTGCCAGAAACCATGGATAAGGTTCGTGAGTTGGTTGCACTTCGTAAGGAAAAAGGCTTGAACTTTGAAATCGAAGTGGATGGTGGGATTGATGAC
Organism: Streptococcus mitis; assembly: GCF_002096835.1. Lineage (GTDB taxonomy): Bacteria > Bacillota > Bacilli > Lactobacillales > Streptococcaceae > Streptococcus > Streptococcus mitis_W. The sequence continues at coordinate 29,642 of NZ_NCVG01000018.1, forward strand.
CAAACTATTGCCCAAGCTAAAGAAGCTGGTGCGACCGTTTTTGTAGCAGGTTCCTATGTCTTTAAGGGAGATGTCAATGAGCGAGTACAAACTCTCAGAAAACAACTGGACTAGGGTTGCCGTTTTTGCAGGCGGAGACCGCGGTCATTATCGGACAGACTTTGATTGCTTTGTCGGTGTGGATCGAGGCTCGCTCTGGGTCTTGGAAGAAAAGCTGCCTCTTGCTCTAGCAGTTGGGGATTTTGATTCTGTTACTGCAGAAGAGCGACAGGTGATTCAAAAACGTGCCCAGCATTTTGTTCAAGCCCGACCAGAAAAAGATGATACAGATCTGGAATTGGCTCTCTTAACCATCTTTGAGCAAAATTCTCAGGCTCAGGTTACTATTTTCGGTGCTTTGGGTGGTCGTATTGATCATATGCTAGCTAACGTCTTTCTACCTAGCAATCCTAAGTTGGCGCCCTATATGCGCCAGATAGAAATTGAGGATGGGCAAAATTTGATTGCCTATTGTCCAGAAGGGACCAGTCAGCTAGAACCCCGTTCAGACTACGACTATCTAGCCTTTATGCCAGTTCGGGATAGCCAGCTGACTATTCTCGGAGCTAAGTATGAGTTGACAGAGGAGAATTTTTTCTTTAAAAAAGTGTACGCTTCTAACGAATATATAGATAGGGAAGTTTCGGTGACTTGCCCAGATGGTTATGTGGTCGTACTGCATAGCAAGGACAGGAGGTAGGATGGAAAGTTTACTTGTTCTATTATTGATTGCCAACCTAGCTGGTATCTTTCTGATTTGGCAAAGGCAGGATAAGCAGGAAAAACATCTAAGTAAGATCTTGGAGGATCAGGCAGATCATCTGTCAGACCAGTTGGATTATCGTTTTGAACAAGCCAGACAAGCCAGCCAGCTGGATCAAAAAGATTTGGAAGTGGCTGTCAGCGATCGTTTGCAAGAAGTGCGAATGGAGTTGCACCAAGGTCTGACCCAAGTCCGTCAAGAAATGACAGACAATCTCCTCCAAACTAGGGATAAGACTGACCAACGCCTCCAAGCCCTGCAGGAATCAAATGAGCAACGTTTGGAACAAATGCGCCAGACGGTCGAGGAAAAGTTGGAAAAGACCTTACAGACACGCTTGCAGGCTTCCTTTGAGACAGTTTCCAAGCAACTGGAGTCGGTCAATCGTGGTCTGGGAGAAATGCAGACAGTTGCCCGCGATGTTGGTGCTCTCAATAAGGTTCTCTCTGGAACCAAGACGCGAGGAATTCTGGGAGAATTGCAACTGGGGCAAATCATCGAAGACATCATGACACCAGCCCAGTATGAACGAGAATACGCAACAGTTGAAAACTCTAGCGAACGAGTGGAGTATGCCATCAAGTTACCCGGACAAGGCGATCAGGAATACGTCTACCTACCAATTGACTCCAAGTTTCCACTGGCAGATTATTACCGCCTAGAAGAAGCATATGAAGCAGGTGACAAGGGTGAGATTGAACGCTGTCGTAAGTCGCTCCTAGCCAGCGTCAAACGCTTTGCCAAGGATATCAGGAACAAGTACATAGCACCGCCTCGAACGACCAATTTTGGAGTTTTGTTTGTGCCAACAGAAGGTCTCTACTCAGAAATCGTCCGCAATCCGGTCTTCTTTGATGACTTGAGACGGGAGGAGCAGATTATTGTCGCAGGTCCAAGTACCCTATCAGCCCTTCTTAACTCCCTATCAGTTGGCTTCAAAACTCTAAATATCCAAAAGAGTGCCGACCATATCAGTAAGACTCTTGCCAGTGTTAAGACCGAGTTTGGCAAGTTTGGTGGCATTCTGATCAAGGCACAAAAACACCTCCAACATGCCTCTGGCAATATTGATGAATTATTAAACCGTCGTACCACAGCTATCGAGCGGACGCTCCGTCACATTGAGTTGTCAGAAGATGAGCCTGCGCTTGATCTACTCCATTTCCAAGAAAATGAGGAAGAATATGAAGATTAGTCACATGAAAAAAGATGAGCTGTTTGAAGGTTTTTACCTAATCAAGTCAGCTGATCTGAGGCAAACTCGAGCTGGGAAAAACTACCTAGCCTTTACCTTCCAAGATGATAGTGGCGAGATTGAAGGGAAACTCTGGGATGCCCAACCTCATAACGTTGAGGCCTATACTGCAGGTAAGGTTGTCCACATGAAAGGACGCCGAGAAGTTTATAACAACACCCCTCAAGTCAATCAAATTACCCTTCGCCTGCCTCAACCTGGTGAACCCAATGACCCAGCTGATTTCAAGGTCAAGTCGCCAGTTGATGCCAAGCAAATCCGTGACTATATGTCGCAAATGATTTTTAAAATTGAAAATCCTGTCTGGCAACGAATTGTCCGAAAGCTCTACACCAAGTATGATAAGGAATTCTACTCCTATCCAGCTGCCAAGACTAATCACCATGCCTTTGAAACGGGTTTGGCCTATCATACGGCGACCATGGTGCGTTTGGCAGATGCTATTAGCGAAGTTTATCCTCAGCTCAATAAGAGCCTGCTCTATGCGGGGATTATGCTGCATGACTTGGCTAAGGTCATCGAGTTGACGGGACCAGACCAGACCGAGTACACAGTGCGAGGCAATCTTCTTGGGCATATTGCTTTGATTGATAGCGAAATTACCAAGACAGTTATGGAACTCGGTATCGATGATACCAAGGAAGAAGTCGTTCTGCTTCGTCACGTCATCCTTAGTCACCACGGCTTGCTTGAGTATGGAAGTCCAGTCCGTCCACGCATTATGGAAGCAGAGATTATCCATATGATTGATAATCTGGATGCAAGCATGATGATGATGTCAACAGCTCTTGCTTTGGTGGATGAAGGAGAGATGACCAATAAAATCTTCGCAATGGACAATCGTTCATTCTATAAACCAGATTTAGATTAATAATTTAAGAAAAATGAGCATTTTTTAGGATAAGAATGTTCGTTTTTTTATGTGAATATGGTATAATAGATAAAATATCAAAATTAAATGAAGTAGGAAATAGAAATGAAATTAAGAAGAAGTGATCGGATGGTTGTCATTTCCAACTATTTGATTAATAATCCTTATAAACTAACTAGTCTCAATACTTTTGCTGAAAAGTATGAATCTGCTAAATCATCCATCTCAGAGGATATCGTTATTATCAAACGCGCCTTTGAGGAAATTGAAATCGGTCATATCCAGACAGTAACTGGTGCTGGTGGTGGTGTCATTTTCACACCATCAATCTCAAGCCATGATGCCAAGGAAATGGTTGAGGACTTGCGTGCCAAGTTGTCAGAAAGTGACCGTATCTTGCCAGGTGGCTATATCTACCTGTCTGATTTGCTTAGCACACCAGCTATCTTGAAAAATATTGGACGCATTATTGCCAAGAGCTTTATGAATCAAAAAATCGACGCGGTTATGACAGTAGCGACTAAGGGTGTTCCACTTGCAAATGCAGTTGCCAATGTCCTCAATGTTCCCTTTGTTATTGTGCGCCGTGACCTGAAAATTACCGAAGGCTCAACTGTCAGCGTCAACTATGTATCAGGTTCAAGTGGTGACCGTATCGAGAAAATGTTTCTTTCAAAACGTAGTCTCAAGGCAGGCAGCCGTGTCTTGATTGTGGATGACTTCTTGAAAGGCGGAGGAACTGTCAACGGGATGATCAGTCTCTTGCGTGAATTCGACTCAGAATTGGCAGGTGTAGCGGTCTTTGCGGACAATGCCCAAGAAGAACGTGAAAAGCAGTTTGACTACAAGTCACTCTTGAAGGTAACCAATATTGATGTCAAGAACCAAGCCATCGATGTTGAGGTTGGCAATATCTTTGACGAAGATAAATAAGAGATAGAACTAAAGGTTGGAACGATTGTCCCAGCCTTTCTTTGCAAATAGAATAGAAGGAAACTTATGAAAACACCATTTATCAATAAAGAAGACTTAGAAAAGATTGTTGCCGAGTTCCCAACTCCCTTTCACTTGTATGATGAGAAGGGGATTCGTGAGAAGGCAAGAGCCGTCAATCAAGCCTTTTCGTGGAACAAGGGCTTTAAGGAATATTTTGCAGTTAAGGCTACTCCAACACCAGCTATTTTGAAAATTCTCCAAGAGGAAGGCTGTGGTGTGGATTGCTCTAGTTATGTGGAGCTTTTGATGAGTCATAAACTGGATTTCCCTGGTTCTGAGATTATGTTCTCTTCAAACAACACGCCAGACAAGGAATACGCCTATGCACGTGAATTGGGTGCGACCATTAATTTGGATGCCTTTGAAGATATTGAACATCTAGAGCGTGCAGCAGGCATTCCAGAAATCATCTCTTGTCGTTATAATCCTGGAGGCGTTTTTGAACTGGGGACAGACATCATGGACAATCCTGGCGAGGCTAAGTTCGGCATGACCAAGGATCAGCTCTTTGAAGCTTTTGCTATCTTGAAGGAAAAAGGACCCAAGACTTTTGGGATTCACTCCTTCCTAGCGTCCAATACCGTGACCCATCTCTATTATCCAGAGTTGGCTCGTCAGCTTTTTGAATTGGCTGTTGAAATCAAGGAAAAGTTGGGCATTTCGCTAGACTTTATCAATCTTTCTGGCGGTATTGGTGTCAACTATCGTCCTGAGCAGGAGCCAAATGATATCGCTTTGATCGGTGAGGGAGTTCGTAAGGTTTATGAAGAAGTCCTTACGCCAGCAGGTCTTGGTCAGGTCAAGATTTTTACCGAATTAGGTCGTTTTATGTTGGCACCTCACGGTGCTTTGGTTACAAGAGTGACTCATAAGAAAGAAACCTACCGTACCTATCTCGGTGTGGATGCATCAGCAGTCAACCTCATGCGTCCAGCTATGTACGGAGCCTACCATCATATTACTAACGTGACCCATCCAGATGGACCAGTTGAAGTGGTAGATGTGGTTGGTTCACTCTGTGAAAACAATGATAAATTTGCAGTGAATCGCGAACTGCCTCATACAGAAATCGGTGATTTGCTGGTCATTCATGATACAGGTGCACACGGTTTTTCAATGGGCTACCAGTACAACGCCAAACTTCGTTCTGCGGAAATCCTCTATACCGAAGAAGGCAAAGCCCGCCAAATCCGCCGTGCAGAGCGCCCTGAGGACTATTTTGCAACCTTGTATGGCTTTGATTTTGAAGAATAAAATGATAAGTAATTGAAAATGAAATTGAAAAACAGATTGCTTTCTAAAAAATAGGCAAAAATCTTGTTTTTCTTTCAAGTCATGATATAATAAAACTATAAAACGTTTTCAAGGAAGGTAACGATATGTCTGAAGAAACAATTGATTATGGACAAGTGACAGGAATGGTGCATTCGACAGAAAGCTTTGGGTCAGTAGATGGGCCTGGTATTCGCTTTATTGTCTTTTTGCAGGGCTGTCACATGCGTTGCCAGTACTGCCACAACCCGGACACTTGGGCTATGGAGTCCAATAAGTCACGTGAACGGACGGTAGATGATGTCTTGACAGAGGCCTTGCGCTACCGCGGTTTCTGGGGAAATAAGGGTGGGATTACAGTCAGTGGAGGAGAAGCCCTCTTGCAGATTGATTTCTTGATTGCCCTCTTTACCAAGGCTAAGGAACAAGGAATCCACTGTACCTTGGATACCTGTGCTCTGCCTTTCCGTAATAAACCACGTTACCTTGAGAAGTTTGACAAACTCATGGCTGTCACTGACTTGGTCCTCTTGGATATCAAGGAAATCAACGAAGAACAGCACAAGATTGTCACTAGCCAAACCAATAAAAATATCTTGGCTTGTGCCCAGTATCTATCAGATATTGGAAAACCTGTCTGGATTCGCCATGTGCTAGTTCCAGGATTGACAGATAGAGATGACGACTTGATTGAACTTGGGAAGTTCGTCAAGACCCTTAAAAATGTTGATAAGTTTGAAATTCTACCTTATCACACTATGGGTGAGTTTAAATGGCGTGAATTGGGAATTCCATATTCCCTCGAAGGGGTCAAACCACCAACAGCAGACCGCGTCAAGAACGCTAAAAAACTCATGGATACCGAAAGTTACCAAGACTATATGAAACGTGTACATGGATAAAAAAGAAGCCTGATGGAAACATCGGGCTTTTAAATTTACACAAATATAGATAATTAAATGAAACAAAATTTTATACTCTTCGAAAATCTCTTCAAACCACGTCAGCGTCGCTTTGTCGTATATATGTGACTGACTTCGTCAGTCTTATCTACAACCTCAAAACCGTGTTTTGAGCAGCCTGCGGCTAGCTTCCTAGTTTGCTCTTTGATTTTCATTGAGTATTAAATCTTTTTTACTCTCTAAATTCTGAAAAAAATCCGAAAATGAGTGTATAAGATATAGTTACTTTTAGAAATATTAAATAGAATAGGAGAACATCTATGGAACAAAGTATTACCATTAAAAATTTATGTAAGTCGTATGGCCAAACTCAAATTTTAAAAGATATTTCTTTTGAAGCAAAAGCAGGTAAAGTGACTGCTTTCCTGGGTCCAAATGGAGCTGGTAAAAGTTCAACCTTACGTATTTTATTAGGATTAGACAAAGCAACATCTGGTCTTACCAAAATTGGAGATCAAACTTATAAGGAATTAAAATTTCCTCTAAAGACTGTAGGAGCTTCATTTGACAGTGTAGGAGCTCCTGATGATCGGACTGTTTATCAACATTTGAAAATTGTTGCTGCTAGTAATGGGATATCCAGTCAGCGAATTGAACAAGTCTTGGATATGGTGGATATTAGTCATAAGAAAAAATCTAAAATTGGGAAATTATCATTAGGAGAAGGACAACGCTTGGGAATTGCAACAGCTCTATTAGGAAATCCTCAATATCTGATATTGGATGAACCGACTAATGGGTTGGATCCAAGAGGAATTCGGTGGTTTAGAGAGTTTATAAAAAAACAAGCTCAAGAAGGGAAAACAGTCTTGCTATCATCTCATATATTATCGGAAGTGGAAGCAGTAACAGATGATGTAGTTATCATAAATAAAGGAAAAGTTCTTATAAAAGGGACTTTACAAGAAGTGATGAAAAATCTTTCTTCACTAGAGGAAGTCTTCTTTAGTTTAACAGAGGGAGGGAAGTGATATGGCACTTATTTACTCTCTTCATTCTGAAATATTGAAATTACTTTATAATAGAGCTACTCATGTTGTACTATTCTTGATACTGGTATTTCAAACGTTTTTAGCAAATATTGGTGCTTCTCAAATTGTTTCAGTTGGTATCCATGCTACACCAGAGACAAATCCAGATTTAGCAGAGGCCTTACCTCCTATTGAATTTTTAGGTTTTGATGTCACTTTATTTGGTGTTTTTATTATGATTATCCTAGGCTCAATTTACGGAGCCGAGGAATACAAAGGCTTGGCTATTCGTACAAGCCTCCTCTCTGTTACAAATCGAAGTACTTTCCTAGTTTCAAAAACATTAGTTTGGCTTATATTTTCTTTTATCATTTCCTTTCTATCAATATTCTTGACAATTAACATGACACATTATGTTTTAGGACAAGATGGCTTATTGCTTTTTTTACTAAATGGAACAGTTTGGTTCTATATATTTTTAGCCAGTATAGCTTGGACTTTGTTGGGACTGCTGGCCTATATTATGGCTTTGACATTTAAAACAGCCATTGTTCCTCTATTATTTTTGCTTCCTCAAGTCTACAATTTAGGAACATTCTTAGCAAACTATATATCGGCTGCAAAATTTCTTCCAGTTGCATTGGGGCAAGGATTGATTGCTACATCTCCTCAAATTTTAGAACATAATAGTTTACAACATATTTTATTTTTACTTTGTTGGAACTTCTCATTCTTGGCTTTAGCAATTTACCGCTTACTCAAGTCAGATATTGGAGGAGGTGAATAAGTTGAAAGAACAACTTAAAAGTGAGTATCTCAAGTTTATTATGAATCCTTGGCACTGGTTGATTATAGGTGCTCTATTACTGTGTATTCCGGCGATGGTTGTTTTTTTAAATAGTAAGCCAGACCAGTTGACTCTACAGTTTGTTTTGGAACAGCTACTGCAAAGTCTCTATTTAGGACAGGCAGGTTTCGTTAGTCTAGCGGTTCTATTTATAGGTCAAGAATTTACAGGTTCTAGCCTTCGTACCAGTTTTCTTACATGTCCAAATCGTTTGAAATTTATAATCTGTAAACTAGCTATTGTATTATGTGTGGAAATTGTATTATTGGTCGCTGTAATATCATTATGTATACTAATCGCCCAAGGATACTACAATATCAATCTTTTGAGTAATATTAAACATGTTCTGACAATCCTATTTCCAGCATGTATTTCTATTCTAACCTTCTCTCTTTTAAGTGGTATTTTTGTATTTATTTCCCAGTCTTTTATCTTAATTTTGGGAATCAGTTTATCCCTTTTATTGGGGTTGGGACAAATGTTACTACAATTCAGTTCTTTTTTTAGAAATTTACCATTACTAGCTAGTATGAATTGTTTTTATACCCATCCCTTGTCGCTTTATTATCCAGTGTGGCAAGGCTTAGGGATACAAATAGTTTGGTTATTAATTGTTTTTCTATTTGCTACATTGATACTTATAGGAAGAAATGTACGCTAAAGACAGGGGATGTCCTGTCTTTTTCTTGGTTAGTGCTATAATATAGTTAGGAGGGTGAGTTATGGCTTATAAAATTTTGGTGGTAGATGATGATCTCGCTATTCTTCGCCTAATAAAAAAAGTACTAGAATATGAAAAATATGAAGTAGTCATACGAAATAAGATAGAAGAGATTGATCTTTGTGATTTTACAGGCTTTGACTTGATTCTATTAGATATTATGATGCCTGTTAGTGGTTTAGAGATCTGTCAGATGATTCGCGAACAGATAACTGTTCCTATCTGTTTTATAACTGCTAAGGATATGGATGAAGATTTAGTAGCTGGAATTAATGCAGGTGCTGATGATTATATTATGAAGCCCTTTAGTATGCAAGAATTGTTAGCACGTGTTAAAATGCACTTACGTCGTGAAGAACGGATTAAAGGAAATGTTCATCAAATAAAGATTGGGAAGCTTATACTATATACGGATAGTAAGGAACTATTTGTAAACGATGATAAGATTGCTCTGACAAGGAGGGAATTTGACATAGTGAATCTTTTGGCAAGCAACCCAAGTAAAATATATTCTATTGAGGAAATTTATAATTATCTATATCCACAAAGTTCAGAAGCGCTCTTACGTTCGGTTTCAGAGTACATTTATCAAATTCGTCAAAAGTTGAAACCTTATCAATTAAATCCAATTAAAACCTTATACGGTGGAGGATATCAATGGGTAGAATCAAAAGTTTTAGACAATTAATTCGAGAAACCTGTTGGAGAATTATTTGGCAGTTTAGTCTTGGCTTACTAATGGCCTATCTTATTCCCTTAGCTTCAGTATCTATACAAATAAATGAAGATGGGAAAACTTTAAACAATAGTGGTGTTCTATCAATCTTTTTTAATGTGTCATCATGGATATATATTTGTGTTTTATTGATTGTTCTAATAAGTTATCACATTGGAAAATTGTTGAAAAAACTGAGTTATGAAATGACTTTGATTTATGAAAATAGTATGTGGTTGAAGAAGGAATGTACAGAAAGTTTAACGGTTAAAGAATTTCGCGAGACAGGAAATCGGATTATTGTGATGCAAGATAGAATTCGACAATTAATAGTTAATGAGAAACAGCAGAAGGAAGATTTGATGTTTCAGGTTTCAGCAGCTTCTCATGATTTAAAAACTCCCTTAACCATTATTAGGGGAAATGTGGAATTTTTGCAGACGATAACTGAAAACGACCAATCTCAAGAATGCTTAGCAGATATAGAAAGAGCTAGTCAACAGTTACTAGATTATTTCAATCAATTGATTCACTATTCTAAAACCTATTATGATGATGAGACAGGTTGGACGGAGTATTCCTCTTCAGATTTTATCAATGAATTAGAGAAAGAAGTCTCTTTTTTGATAAAAAATCAGATGAAGTTTTCTTTTGAACAAAATGTGAAAGGAACTGAAAACTATTATATAAATCAATCTCTTCTGATTCGTGCCATACAAAATATTTTAACAAATGCTTTGGAATACGCTGATAAACAGAATCCTAAAATTAAAATTAGAGTAGAGCAAGAGGGGAAGGAATTGAAAATAGGTATATGGAATAATGGTTCGGAATTTCCAGAGGAAGTTTTAACTAATTTTGGAAAGCTCTTTTATCGTATGGATAAAGCTAGATCGTATAAAGAGCAACATTATGGTATTGGACTAAGTTTTGTATGTAGAGTTGCAAAACTACACAAAGGCCGAGTTGAGCTTAGAAATAGAGACGAGGGAGCAGAAGTTTTAATAACTGTGAATTGTATTAAATCATAGTGATTTACTTGTTAATTTATGATTGAATAGTTTTTATATGTGAGCTTTTAAACTATTTAACTTTTTCGACTAGTATAAGATGTAACGGTAGATAATAAAAACGAATGATGATATCTAGTTGATGAAAACTATTTATCATTCATTCGTTTTTTAATTATTGGATAATTTACGTAGCTTTATCTCGAACGTTGTTTTCCAGCGTTGCGATTTTTGTGTTTTTTCTTGCTTGTGATAGCAGTTGGTTGTCCAGGGGTAACGTCTTTTCGTCCACTTGGTGTAGAGAAAGTACTTGCTTTTGGTGGGTTCTTTGCCAGTTCTTCACGGACTTTTTTGCGAAGTTTTGGACGAACGATATAGTTGACGATAAACTGTTGGAGAATCATCATGAAACCACCGACAACCCAGTAAAGTGTGACACTGGCTGGTGAAATGAGGGAGAAGACAACAATCGTGATTGGGCTCACGTAAGCCATTTTCTTGATTTGTTCTCTTTGCGTTTCGTCTTCTACTCCGTGAAGTGAAAGGAGCGATTGAAGATAGTAAAGGACACCTGCGCAGGCAACCAAAATCATACTTGGAGAACCTAGAGGAATGCCTAGGTAGCTTGCTTGAGCAACCCCTTCAGTATGTTGGGCAGCAAAGTAGATAGCTGAGAAGAAAGGCATTTGAAGGAGGATAGGGAAACATCCTACACCACCAAACATGCTGATGCCGTGTTCTTTTTGAGCGGCAAAGAGAGCTTGTTGGGCTTCGAGTTTTTCTTCTTGAGTAGTCGCTTCCTTGAGACGTGTTTGGTGTGGCTCAAGGACGTGCTTGAGGGCGTTCATCTTTTCAGAGTGAAGCGTTGCCTTCCATGATTGGTAGATACCAAGTGGCAAGATAATCAAGCGCACGATAATGGTTACGATGATGATAGCGACACCAAAGCCTAGACCTTGATCAGTAGCGAAGTACTTGATAGCTTCAGCCATAGGCGCTCCGATAGTATTCCAAATAAATCCTATTGGCTTTCCTGTGGCTTTATCGACTCTAACACAGCCAGTCAAGACTAGCAACATAGCCACTCCCATAGCTGAGAGTGCAAAACGTTTAATAGATTTCACTGTTTTTATTCCTTCTTTAAAAATTATACCTTTCTATTCTACTGTTTTTTTACAAAATATACAATAGTTCTAGAGACCTAATTTGCGATTTTAAAGTCAGGATAGGGAGGAAAGTTGCTCAGTTTGACATCTAAGTAGCTGACTTTTGAAAAAGGCGTCGGTCCTTTCCGGATTTCTTGGATAAATTTTGCCATGGTAGCAGATGAGTCTGCTTGGGCTAAGATTTCCACTGTGCCATCGTCGTTATTCCAGACTCGACCTGTTATGCCACCAATTTCAAGTGCCAAGCTGTAAACACCCCAACGAAAGCCGACACCCTGTACCCTACCTTGGGCAATCATTCTAACCTTTTGCATACCAAACCCCTTTGATTGTGTTATAATATTTCTATGACTATTATAACCTCAAAAGCCAATTCTGTGGTAAAAAATGCCAAGAAATTACACCAAAAAAAATACCGCAAGTCTGCCTATTTGATTGAAGGCTGGCACTTGTTTGAAGAAGCTGTTCAAGCTGGAGTGACGATTGAGAAAATCTTTGCCCTAGAAAGTTATCGAGAACAGTTAGTTGCTTTTCCGCAAACTGTCTGGGTATCAGAGGATATTTTGCTAGATTTGGCGGATTCTCAGACTCCACAGGGAATTGTTGCGGTGGTTCAAAAAGAAGAAGTAGAACAAACTGACTTTAGTCAGGGCAAGTTCTTGTTTTTGGAAGATGTGCAAGATCCTGGTAATGTGGGAACGATCATTCGAACTGCGGATGCAGCAGGTTTTACTGGAGTGATTGTTTCAGATAAATCGGCAGATACCTACAGTCTCAAGACTTTACGTTCCATGCAAGGCAGTCATTTTCATCTGCCTATTTACCGGATGTCTAATCAAGTGCTTCTCGAGAAAGCTAAAAAGGCAGGTATACATGTGCTGGCGACAACCCTATCTAAAGATTCTGTTGATTACAGAGAACTGCCTCCTATAGAAAATTTTGTACTAGTCATGGGAAATGAGGGTCAAGGAATTAGTTCCCTCATGGCTGAAAGTGCAGATCAATTGGTCCATATTAGCATGAAGGGGCAGGCCGAGAGTCTCAATGTTGCCGTTGCGGCCGGTATTTTAATTTTCCATTTAAGCTAATTTTAACTTTCTTTGTTATAATCAAGGAAAGATGTTCATAGAAAAGGAGAAAAGATGAATCACACTATTATTCACGACCGCGCAGGTCTCAATCAATTTTACGCTAAAGTCTATGCCTTTGTTGGTCTGGGGATCGGATTATCCGCTTTAGTATCAGGTCTTATGTTGACGGTCTTTCAATCTCAGTTGGTTTACTTTTTGATGCAGGGACGCCTCTGGTTGACCATTGCAACCTTAGCAGAGCTAGCTCTGGTCTTTGTTGCCAGCAGTATGGCTTCAAAGAATAGTCCAGCTGCTCTTCCAGTATTTTTACTTTACTCTGTATTAAACGGCTTTACCCTCAGTTTTGTGGTGGCCTTCTATACTCCAGGTACAGTTTTATCTGCCTTTGTGTCGAGCGCCCTTCTCTTCTTTGTCATGGCGGCAGTTGGCATGTTCACCAAGAAAGATTTGAGTGGCCTTGGTCGGGCTATGATGGCGGCTCTTATCGGTTTGCTGATTGCCATGGTAGTTAATATTTTCTTGGCTAGTGGTTTCTTTGATTATATGATTAGCGTAGCCATGGTTTTGGTTTTCTCAGGGCTGATTGCTTGGGACAACCAAAAAATTCGCTATGCCTATGAGCAATCACAAGGTCGTGTAGCGACAGGTTGGGTTGTGTCAATGGCTCTTAGTATCTATCTTGATTTTATCAATCTTTTCCTAAGTATTTTACGTATCTTTGGTCGCAATGACTAGAAGGTCCCTAACATCAGTGTTCGAAGGAGCACTGATTTTTTTCGTATTTGCTCTTTTCTTTTCTTGGAAATAGGTGTATAATGCTTTTAATTAATTTTTTGAGGAGTAGTTTATGAAGAAAAGTTTTATCCATCAACAAGAAGAGATTTCCTTTGTCAAAAACACTTTTACCCAGTATTTGAAAGATAAGTTAGAAGTTGTCGAAGTTCAAGGTCCTATCTTGAGCAGGGTCGGCGACGGGATGCAGGATAATTTATCAGGTGTGGAGAATGCCGTATCGGTCAAGGTTCTCCAAATCCCTGATGCTACTTATGAAGTTGTGCACTCACTTGCTAAATGGAAACGCCATACTTTGGCCCGTTTTGGTTTCGGTGAGGGTGAAGGTCTCTTCGTCCACATGAAGGCCCTTCGTCCAGACGAAGATTCGCTGGATGCGACCCACTCTGTTTATGTTGACCAGTGGGACTGGGAGAAAGTTATCCCAAATGGTAAACGGAATATCGCTTATCTAAAAGAAACAGTTGAGAAGATTTACAAGGCTATTCGCCTTACTGAGCTAGCTGTTGAAGCCCGCTATGACATCGAATCAATCTTGCCAAAACAAATCACTTTTATCCACACAGAAGAGTTGGTAGAACGCTACCCAGACTTGACACCGAAAGAGCGTGAAAATGCTATTTGTAAAGAATTTGGAGCCGTCTTCTTGATCGGTATCGGTGGTGAATTACCAGACGGTAAACCGCACGATGGACGTGCACCAGACTACGATGACTGGACAAGTGAGTCTGAAAATGGCTACAAGGGTCTTAATGGCGATATTCTTGTTTGGAATGAGTCTTTAGGTGGAGCCTTTGAGTTGTCTTCTATGGGAATCCGTGTAGATGAAGAAACGCTTCGCCGTCAGGTTGCCATCACAGGTGATGAAGATCGTTTAGAATTGGAATGGCACAAGGCTCTATTGAATGGCCTATTCCCGTTGACAATCGGTGGAGGAATTGGACAATCTCGTATGGCTATGTTCCTACTTCGCAAGAAACACATCGGAGAAGTGCAAACAAGTGTTTGGCCTCAAGAAGTTCGCGATACTTACGAAAATATTTTGTAGAGAATCGAACCGTAAGGTTCGGTTTTCTTTCTCTTTTCGCCCATAATTTGGTATAATAAACGGTATGAAAATCGTATCAGGAATCTATGGGGGACGTCCCCTCAAGACGCTAGAAGGCAAGACGACGAGACCCACTTCGGATAAGGTTAGGGGAGCTATTTTTAACATGATTGGTCCCTACTTTGAAGGGGGACGGGTCTTGGACCTTTATGCAGGTAGTGGTGGATTATCTATCGAAGCAGTATCGCGTGGCATGGCCAGTGCTGTTTTGGTGGAGCGAGACCGTAAGGCTCAGGCTATCGTGGCTGAAAATATCCAGATGACCAAGGAAGGTGGAAAATTTCAGCTCCTCAAGATGGATGCGGAACGAGCCTTGGAGCAGGTGTCCGGGCCTTTCGACCTTATTTTCTTAGACCCTCCTTATGCCAAGGAACAAATCGTAGCAGATATCGAAAAAATGGCTGAGAGAGAGCTTTTTTCTGAAGATGTCATGGTCGTGTGTGAGACGGATAAGGCCGTTGAACTTCCAGAAGAAATTGCCTGCCTGGGCATCTGGAAGGAAAAAATTTATGGAATTAGTAAGGTGACAGTCTATGTCAGATAAGATTGGCTTATTCACAGGTTCATTTGATCCGATGACAAATGGGCATCAGGATATGATTGAACGGGCTAGCAAACTCTTTGATAAGCTCTATGTGGGTATTTTTTTTAATCCCCACAAACAAGGATTTCTCCCTATCGAAAATCGTAAACGGGGGCTAGAAAAGGCTGTGAAACATTTGGAAAATGTTGCAGTCGTGTCTTCTCATGATGAATTGGTGGTTGATGTCGCAAAAAGGCTAGGGGCTACTTGTCTAGTGCGGGGTTTGAGAAATGCGGCGGATTTGCAATATGAAGCCAGTTTTGATTATTACAACCATCAGCTGTCTCCTGATATAGAGACCATTTATTTACATAGCCGACCTGAACATCTCTATATCAGTTCATCTGGTGTTAGAGAGCTTTTGAAGTTTGGTCAGGATGTTGCCTGCTATGTTCCTGATAGTATTTTGGAGGAAATAAGAAATGAAAAAAAAGATTAGATGGCCCTTATATGTCATTGCGGCCTTGATTGTGACTTTCTTGGCATTTGTAGTGCCCTTGCCTTATTATATAGAGGTTCCAGGTGGTTCGGAAGATATTCGCCAAGTTCTTAAAGTAAATGACACAGAAGATAAGGAAGCTGGGGCCTATCAATTCGTTACGGTTGGTGTCCAGCACGCTACTTTAGCCCATATGATTTATGCTTGGTTGACGCCTTTTACAGATATTCGTAGTGCCCAAGAGACTACAGGTGGCTCTTCCGATGTTGAATTTATTCGGATCAATCAATTCTACATGCAAACATCACAAAACATGGCCAAGTATCAAGGGTTAAAAACAGCTGGTAAGGATATTGAACTCAAATATCTTGGGGTTTATGTTTTGACTGTGACAGATAATTCAACCTTTAAAGGGATTCTCAACATCTCTGATACGGTCACAGCAGTCAATGATCAGACCTTCGACAGTTCCAAAGATTTGATTGATTATGTCAATTCTCAAAAATTAGGGGACTCCGTCAAGGTCACCTATGAAGAGGATGGGCAAACCAAGTCTGCAGAAGGAAAAATTATTACTCTAGAAAATGGCAAAAATGGGATTGGAATCGGTTTGATTGACCGTACGGAAGTGACCAGTGATGTCCCAATTCGCTTTTCAACAGCTGGTATCGGCGGACCAAGTGCTGGTCTCATGTTTAGTCTGGCCATCTATACCCAAATAGCTGACCCTGGCCTTAGAAATGGCCGTATCGTTGCCGGTACAGGTACCATTGACCGCGATGGTAATGTGGGGGACATTGGAGGTATTGATAAGAAAGTTGTAGCTTCAGCTAGAGAAGGTGCCGCGATTTTCTTTGCACCTGATAATCCTGTTAGCGAAGAAGAAAAGACAGCACATCCTGATGCTAAAAACAACTACCAAACAGCCCTAGAAGCAGCTAAAACAATCAAGACGGATATGAAAATCGTGCCTGTTAAAACCCTACAAGATGCAATTGATTACTTGAAAAACAATCCCTAGTTTTAAGTTAAGTTTCCAAACTAGCGCACAAACAGAGAAGATGGTATAATAGTCAAATGGTTCAATTATTATTCACTCTAAGCAGTCACATGCTCTTTATTTATGTGAGTTTTTACCTTTTAAAGAATCTTGTTAGATGGGAAAAAGTCTTAAAAGTGACAGCTGAGAACACAGGAAAAGTTCGTTTATTAGTAGCCTTTTTTAGCATTGTAATGGGCTACATCATGAGTTCTTTCTTTATCAGCCTGTATCAGTTGTGGCAAGAAGCGCTTAGAGGACTATTATAAAATCAAGAGTAAAGGAAATAAGTATGGAAAAAATTGTGGTTCAAGGTGGCGATAATCGTCTGGTAGGAAGTGTTACGATCGAAGGAGCAAAGAATGCAGTCTTGCCTTTGTTGGCAGCGACTATTCTAGCAAGTGAAGGAAAGACCGTCTTGCAGAATGTTCCTATCTTGTCAGATGTTTTCACTATGAATCAGGTGGTTCGTGGTTTGAATGCCAAGGTGGATTTTAATGAAGAAGCTCATCTTGTTGAGGTGGACGCGACTGGTGATATCACTGAGGAAGCTCCTTACAAGTATGTCAGCAAGATGCGTGCATCTATCGTTGTCTTGGGACCAATTCTTGCCCGTGTAGGTCATGCTAAGGTATCCATGCCAGGTGGTTGTACGATTGGTAGCCGCCCTATTGATCTTCATTTGAAAGGTCTAGAAGCTATGGGGGCTAAGATTAGTCAGACAGCTGGTTACATCGAAGCCAAGGCTGATCGCTTACATGGAGCTCATATCTATATGGATTTCCCAAGTGTTGGTGCTACTCAGAACTTGATGATGGCAGCGACCCTAGCTGATGGGGTGACAGTGATTGAAAATGCTGCGCGTGAGCCTGAGATTGTTGACTTAGCCATTCTCCTCAATGAAATGGGAGCTAAGGTTAAGGGTGCTGGTACAGAGACCATTACCATTACCGGTGTTGAGAAACTTCATGGTACGACTCACAATGTAGTCCAAGACCGTATCGAAGCAGGAACCTTTATGGTAGCTGCTGCCATGACTGGTGGTGATGTCTTGATTAAAGACGCTGTCTGGGAGCACAACCGTCCCTTGATTGCCAAATTGCTTGAAATGGGAGTGGAAGTGACAGAGGAGACTGAAGGAATTCGAGTTCGCTCTCAACTAGAAAATTTAAAAGCTGTTCATGTGAAAACCTTGCCCCACCCAGGATTTCCAACAGATATGCAGGCTCAATTTACAGCCTTGATGACCGTCGCAAAAGGGGAATCAACTATGATAGAGACAGTTTTTGAAAATCGTTTCCAACATCTAGAAGAAATGCGTCGCATGGGCTTGCACTCTGAGATTATCCGTGATACAGCTCGTATTGTTGGTGGACAGGCTTTGCAGGGAGCAGAAGTTCTTTCAACTGACCTTCGTGCCAGTGCAGCCTTGATTTTGACAGGTTTGGTAGCACAAGGAGAAACTGTAGTTGGTAAATTGGTTCACTTGGATAGAGGTTACTACCGTTTCCATGAGAAGTTGGCGCAGCTAGGTGCTAAGATTCAGCGGATTGAGGCAAGTGATGAAGATGAATAAGAAATCAAGCTACGTAATCAAGCGTTTACTTCTAGTCATCATAGTACTGATTTTAGGGGTTTTAGCCCTAGGAATCGGTCTAATGGTAGGCTATGGAATCTTGGGCAAGGGTCAAGACCCATGGGCTATCCTGTCTCCAGCAAAATGGCAGGAATTGATTCATAAATTTACAGGAAATTAGGCTGGGAGACCAGCCTTTTTCTAAAGATAAGGAGAAATATGAACAAAAAAACAAGACAGACACTGATTGGCTTGCTAGTGTTATTGCTCTTATCAGCGGGGAGCTATTATATTAAGCAGACTGAACTAGGCAATCAGGCTGCTAAGACAAAAATGAGTCAGAAAAGTCAATCACCAGACGCGCCTAGTCAAGAATTGGCAGAAAGTGTCTTAACAGACGCAGTCAAAAGCCAAGTAAAAGGGAGTCTGGAGTGGAACGGATCAGGTGCTTTTATCGTCAATGGTAATAAAACAAACCTAAATGCCAAGGTTTCAAGTAAGCCCTACGCTGATAATAAAACAAAGACAGTGGGCAAGGAAACGGTACCAACCGTAGCAAATGCCCTCTTGTCTAAGGCTACTCGTCAGTACAAGAATCGTGAAGAAACTGGGAATGGTTCGACGTCTTGGACTCCTCCAGGCTGGCATCAGGTTAAGAATCTAAAGGGTACTTATACCCATGCGGTCGATAGAGGTCACTTGTTAGGCTATGCCTTAATCGGTGGCTTGGATGGTTTTGATGCCTCGACAAGCAATCCTAAAAACATTGCTGTTCAAACAGCCTGGGCAAATCAGGCGCAAGCCGAGGATTCGACTGGTCAAAACTACTATGAAAGCATGGTACGTAAGGCCTTGGATAAAAACAAGCGTGTCCGTTACCGTGTAACTCTTTATTATGCTTCAAACGAGGATTTAGTTCCTTCAGCTTCACAGATTGAAGCCAAGTCTTCAGACGGAGAATTGGAATTTAATGTTCTAGTTCCCAATGTTCAAAAGGGGCTTCAACTGGATTACAGAACTGGAGAAGTGACTGTTACTCAGTAAAATACAAAATAAACTCCTATGTCACTTGTCGATATAGGAGTTCTTTCTTACTAGTTTAAGCAGGACTACAATAGATACTGTTACTCAATGAAAATCAAAGAGCAAACTAGGAAGCTAGCCGCAGCTTGCTCAAAGCACAGCTTTGAGGTTGCAGATAAAGCTGACGTGGTTTGAAGAGATTTTCGAAGAGTATGAGAAAAAATAATATGTAATATGTACTAGACTATATTTTGTGATATAATAGAGGATAAGATACTATTTTAGGAGAAGAACTATGGAAGACCCAAGTAGTCAGAATTTGTTGCTACAATTTGTTTTATTGTTTATCTTGACGGTATTAAATGCCTTTTTCTCAGCCACAGAAATGGCCATGGTTTCACTTAACCGTGCGCGGGTTGAACAAAAGGCAGAAGAAGGAGATAGACGCTATATCCGTCTGTTGAAGGTACTAGAAAATCCTAACCACTTTTTATCAACCATTCAAGTAGGGATTACCCTGATTACGATCTTATCAGGGGCGAGTTTGGCAGACACTCTGGGACGAGAAATTGCATCTTGGCTTGGAAATGGTGAAACATCTTATGCCGTTGCAAGTTTTCTGTCTTTAGCATTTTTGACTTATATTTCCATCGTTTTTGGGGAATTGTATCCTAAGAGAATCGCTCTTAATCTAAAGGATGCCTTAGCGATTCGTACAGCGCCAGTTATTATTGGATTGGGGAAACTAGTTAGTCCCTTTGTTTGGCTCTTATCTGCATCTACCAATCTCTTGAGTCGCTTGACTCCTATGACCTTTGACGATGCTGACGAAAAAATGACCCGTGATGAAATTGAGTACATGCTGACAAATAGTGAAGAAACACTAGATGCTGACGAAATTGAAATGTTACAAGGGATTTTTTCACTGGACGAATTAATGGCCAGAGAAGTTATGGTTCCTCGAACAGATGCCTTTATGGTCGATATTCAGGATGATAGTCAAACCATCATCCAAAGTATTTTAAAACAAAATTATTCTCGTATCCCTGTCTATGATGGGGATAAGGATAACGTGATTGGGATCATTCACACCAAGAGTCTCCTTAATGCGGGCTTTGTGGACGGTTTTGACAATATTGTTTGGAAGAAAATCTTACAAGATCCACTTTTTGTTCCTGAAACTATTTTTGTGGATGACTTGTTAAAAGAATTGCGCAATACCCAAAGACAAATGGCAATCTTGCTGGATGAATACGGTGGGATGGCTGGTTTGGTGACCCTAGAAGACCTCTTAGAAGAAATCGTTGGGGAAATCGATGACGAAACAGATAAGGCTGAAATCGAAGTTCATAAAATTGGAGAAGATACTTATATCGTTCAAGGTACCATGAATCTCAATGATTTTAATGACTACTTTGATGTTGAACTGGAAAGTGATGATGTTGATACCATCGCTGGTTACTATTTGACAGGAGTGGGGACCATTCCAACGACTGAGAAACTCAGTTATGAATTAGTCAGCCAAAACAAACAGCTTATCCTAACCAATGATAAAGTGAAAAATGGACGTGTTACCAAGGTAAAAGTCCAAATTACCGAAGTTGAAATAGAAGAAGAAACAGAGTAAACTAGAGGCTTTTGTCACCAGGCGTGACAAAGCTTTTTTCAGTTGATTTCAAAAGGAAATTGTGTCCTCGAAAGACTCAGCCCCAAACTTGCCCCAAAAGTTTTTTAAAGTTATACGTATTTATTCAAGGAAAAAGAAAAAAGCCCTTTAAATTGGGCTTTCTGTTTAAATGAAACCTGATAAATCAAGTTAAAGAAGGCGGTAGACGGATTTGAACCGACGATCAAGCTTTTGCAGAGCCGTGCCTTACCACTTGGCTATACCGCCTTAACGTTTATTATTATACCTTGAAAATGATTTTCAGTCAATAGCTTTTTCAGATTTTTTGTATCAATAAGCCTAAATATTCTGAAAATTCGTTTACTTTTCTTGAAATCTATGATATAATTGATGATAACCTATACTTTATTTATAAGAGGAGTAAATAAATGAAAAAAAGTCAAGTGCTTGCTGTAGCGGGAGCTACCTTATTAGCGTCAGGAGTTCTAGCTGCGTGTTCAAACACTAGTTCAAATAATGCTAAATTAGCAAAAGATTACCAATATGTTTATCAAACAGATCCAGAAACCTTGGATTATATCGTCAGCAATATCGATTCAACATCATTCGTCACAACAAATGCTGTAGATGGTTTGTTGGCTAATGATAAATATGGTAACCTGGTTCCTTCTATTGCTGAATCATGGACAGTTTCAAAAGATGGTTTGACTTATACCTATAAAATCCGTAAGGATGCTAAATGGGTGACAGCAGAGGGAGAAGAATACGCTCCTGTAACTGCTAAAGACTTCGTTACTGGTTTGAAACACGCCGTAGATGGAAAATCAAAAGGACTTTCAATCGTTAGCTCTTCTATTAAGGGATTAGAAGCCTATATCAAGGGTGAAACAAGCGATTTTTCAACCGTTGGAGTAAAAGCGCTTGATGATCAAACACTAGAATATACTTTGAACCAGCCAGAAACTTTCTGGAATGACAAGACCACTAGTGGTATTTTGATGCCGG
Source organism: Streptococcus mitis (assembly GCF_002096835.1). GTDB lineage: Bacteria > Bacillota > Bacilli > Lactobacillales > Streptococcaceae > Streptococcus > Streptococcus mitis_W. Next base: position 51,513 of record NZ_NCVG01000018.1, read on the forward strand.
TTAATGAAGAATTCTTAACTTCAAAAGGGGAAGGTTTTGGTGCCCCAACCGATGCTAACTCTATTCTTTATAACGGTCCATTTGTCTTAAAATCTGTAACTCCAAAATCATCTATCGAGATGGCTAAAAATGATGCTTACTGGGACAAAGAAAATGTAAAAATTGAGAACGTTAAGTTCACTTTCTGGGATGGTAAGGACCAAGATGTGATTGCTAAAGGTTTTGCCGATGGTCAATATAGCAAGGCCCGTATCTTCCCTACAAGTTCTACATATGAAAAATATGCAGCTGACTTTAAAGATAACATTTACTTTAATGAACCAGGTGCGGGTGTTGCAACTGTCAGCTTGAATTATGGCCGTACAACCTATAACCACACTGCCAAAACAAGTGATGCTCAAAAGACATCTACTCAGAAAGCATTGCTAAACAAGGAATTCCGTCAAGCCTTGAACTTTGCTGTCGATCGCAATTCTTACTCAGCTCAAACAAATGGTACTGATGGAGCTGCAGTAGCCATCCGTAATACGTTTGCACCTTATAATCTTCAAGTTGGTAAGAAAACATTTGGTGAATTGGTACAAGATAGCTTGGCTAAGACAAATTCTTCTACTTGGTCAAACGTGTCTCTAGCAGATTCTCAAAATGGACTTTACAATGAAGAAAAAGCGAAAGAAGTCTTTGCTAAAGCAAAATCAAGCCTACAAGTTGAAGGTGTTGAATTCCCAATCCACTTGGATGCCTTGGTTATCCAAGAATCAACAGCGGTTGTAAACCGTGTTCAATCATTGAAACAATCAATTGAAAAAGTATTGGGTTCAGATAATGTTGTTGTAGACTTACAACAAATGACTCAAGCAGAAGCTTTACCAATTTCATTTAGCGCTCCAACAGCTAAAGAGCAAGACTGGGATATCCATACCTTGCTAGGATGGAACCCGGACTATCAAGATCCTTCTACTTTCTTGGATCAATTCGTCCTTAAGGGAGGAAGCACTCGTCTTTACCTTGGTATTGACCAAAACACAGATGCATCAGTAGTAAGCAAACTTGGTTTAGCTGACTATGGAAAATTACTTGATGACGCAAACAGCGAAAACCAAGATGTTCAAAAACGTTATGAAAAATACGCGGTGGCACAAGCTTGGTTGACTGATAATGCTTTGACAATTCCAGTAATGCCTTCTCCTAAAGAAACAGCCGTTTCATATGTTTCAAAAGTTCTACCATTTAGCTCTTCATATTCTGTAGCCGGCCTTAAAGGTGAAAATTCAGGATACTTGAAGTACACTGAAGTTGGTGAAAAAGCAATCACCAAAGAAGAGTATGAAAAAGCTCGTGAAAAATGGTTGAAAGAAAAGACTGAGTCAAACGAGAAAGCTCAAAAAGAATTGGCAAGTCATGTGAAGTAAATAATTTTCAATAGAACTTTCTCTCCATGAGGAGAAGGTTCTTTTGGGATTTTTAAAGGAAATGATATGAAAAAATATATTTTTATGCGTGTTTTGCGGTCATTGGTTTCTATCTTCTTAGTAACAACCTTGACTTACACGATTATCTATACAATGGTTCCTCGAAAATTGATTTTCAAACAGGATACCAACTATAACAAGATTGCTACAACTGCTGATAAACGTGATAACTATGAGAATACCGTTTATGAGCGTATGGGCTATATCGAGTACTACGATACCAAAGAGTTGCAAGAAAAAGCTAGCCAGATGGATGCTTCTGTAACAGTTGAAGCCAATGATACCAACAAGGCTATCTATGAAAAATACATCAAACAAATCGGTCATGGTTGGACCCTGGGAGAATTTACTGAAAGTGGCCAATTCTACGCTACACGTGAAATTCCAATTTTTGAACGTGTGTTTAAATTCTATGCAAACTTGCTTGATATCGACCACACAAACAAGATTCAGGACCCAGAAAATCCAAATTTGGAGCGTTATTTGCGTTTTGAAAATGATCCCGCTATCGGCTGGTCTCTGGTAGGTTCAGGGACTAAACACAAGTACCTCTTGTACTTCAATAGTCAGTTCCCATTTGTTCACCAAAACTTTGTGAACTTGAATTTGGGTGATTCATATCCAACTTATGCTAATACTCCTGTGCTTCAAGTTATCACACAAGGACAAGGTCAAACTAAGACATCAGAAGTGCAATTCCCAACTGGTAAGAAAACATCTTCAGTTAATATCTACTCAAGAACCTACAAATCGCCTAGTCAGGCTGATTCTCGTGAAGTAGCTAACTATGGGAAAGATGACCCATATACTGCAACTGAAAGCAACTACCAATATCCTTCTATGATTGCTAGCTCTGCAGTCGTTGGATTGATTGGTTTGGTGATTTCTTATGCGATTGCCGTGCCACTTGGTTCAGCTATGGCTCGCTTCAAGAATACTTGGATTGATAGCTTCTCAACAGGTTTTTTGACCTTCTTGATGGCCCTTCCAACCATTGCCTTGGTTTACATTGTTCGTTTGATTGGATCATCAATTGGTCTTCCAGATTCATTCCCTATCTTGGGTGCTGGAGATTGGCGTTCGTATGTTTTACCAGCAGTTATCCTTGGTTTATTGGGTGCTCCTGGTACAGCTATTTGGATTCGTCGTTACATGATTGACTTGCAATCACAGGACTTTGTTCGTTTTGCTCGTGCAAAAGGTTTGTCTGAAAAAGAAATTTCAAACAAACACATCTTTAAAAATGCCATGGTTCCGCTGGTTTCAGGAATTCCTGGTGCTGTTATCGGGGTTATCGGTGGTGCAACCCTTACTGAAACAGTCTTCGCTTTCCCAGGTATGGGTAAAATGTTGATTGACTCTGTAAAAGCATCTAATAACTCTATGGTCGTAGGTCTTGTCTTCATCTTTACATGTATTTCTATCTTCTCACTTCTTTTGGGAGATATTTGGATGACTATTATTGACCCACGTATTAAATTGACTGAGAAAGGAGGCAAATAATGTCTACAATCGATAAAGAAAAATTTCAGTTCGTAAAACGTGACGATTTTGCCTCTGAAGCCATTGATGCGCCAGCCTATTCATACTGGGGCTCAGTGTTTAGACAATTTATGAAGAAGAAATCAACTGTAGTCATGTTGGGAATCTTGGTAGCTATCATTTTGATGAGTTTCATCTACCCAATGTTTTCTAAGTTTGATTTCAATGATGTCAGCAAAGTAAACGACTTTAGTGCTCGTTATATCAAGCCAAATGCTGAGCATTGGTTCGGTACAGACAGTAACGGTAAATCTCTCTTTGACGGTGTCTGGTTCGGAGCTCGTAACTCTATCCTCATTTCTGTGATTGCGACAGTGATTAACTTGGTTATCGGTGTTTTTGTCGGTGGTATTTGGGGAATTTCAAAATCAGTTGACCGTGTGATGATGGAAGTTTATAATGTCATCTCAAACATCCCATCTCTTTTGATTGTCATTGTCTTGACTTACTCAATCGGAGCTGGATTCTGGAATCTGATTTTTGCTATGAGTGTGACTACTTGGATTGGTATTGCTTACTCAATTCGTATTCAGATCATGCGTTATCGTGACTTGGAGTATAACCTTGCTTCACGTACACTTGGAACACCAACCTTTAAGATTGTTGTAAAAAACATTATGCCACAATTGGTATCTGTTATCGTTACGACGACATCTCAAATGCTTCCAGCCTTTATCTCATACGAAGCTTTCCTTTCATTCTTTGGACTTGGATTGCCGATTACAGTTCCAAGTTTAGGTCGTTTGATTTCAGATTACTCTCAGAACGTAACGACAAATGCATACCTCTTCTGGATTCCATTGACAACTCTTGTCTTGGTATCCTTATCCCTTTTCGTAGTTGGTCAAAACTTAGCGGATGCTAGTGATCCACGTACACATAGATAGGAGTAGAAATGACAAAAGAAAAAAATGTAATTTTGACTGCTCGCGATATTGTCGTGGAATTTGACGTTCGTGACAAAGTATTGACAGCCATTCGCGGCGTTTCCCTTGAACTAGTTGAAGGAGAAGTATTAGCCTTGGTAGGTGAGTCAGGATCAGGAAAATCTGTTTTGACAAAGACTTTCACAGGTATGCTTGAAGAAAATGGTCGCATTGCCCAAGGTGGCATTGACTACCGTGGTCAAGATTTGACAGCTTTATCTTCTCACAAGGATTGGGAACAAATTCGTGGCGCTAAGATTGCGACTATCTTCCAAGATCCAATGACTAGTTTGGACCCAATTAAAACAATTGGTAGTCAGATTACAGAAGTTATTGTAAAACACCAAGGAAAAACAGCTAAAGAAGCGAAAGAATTGGCCATTGACTACATGAATAAGGTTGGGATTCCAGATGCAGATAGACGTTTTGATGAATACCCATTCCAATATTCTGGAGGAATGCGTCAACGTATCGTTATTGCGATTGCTCTTGCCTGCCGACCTGATGTCTTGATTTGTGATGAGCCAACGACTGCCTTGGATGTGACCATCCAAGCTCAGATTATTGATTTGTTGAAATCTTTACAAAACGAGTACCATTTCACAACAATCTTTATCACCCACGACCTTGGTGTGGTGGCAAGTATTGCAGATAAGGTAGCGGTTATGTATGCAGGAGAAATCGTTGAGTATGGAACTGTTGAGGAAGTCTTCTATGACCCTCGCCATCCATATACATGGAGTCTCTTGTCTAGCTTGCCTCAGCTTGCTGATGATAAAGGGGATCTTTACTCAATCCCAGGAACACCTCCGTCACTTTATACTGACCTGAAAGGGGATGCCTTTGCCTTGCGTTCTGACTATGCAATGCAAATTGACTTCGAACAAAAAGCTCCTCAATTCTCAGTATCAGAGACACATTGGGCTAAAACTTGGCTACTTCATGAGGATGCTCCAAAAGTAGAAAAACCAGCTGTGATTGCAAATCTCCATGATAAGATTCGTGAAAAAATGGGATTTGCCCATCTGGCTGACTAGGAGGAAGGAAATGTCTGAAAAATTAGTAGAAATCAAAGATTTAGAAATTTCCTTCGGTGAAGGAAGTAAGAAGTTTGTCGCAGTTAAAAATGCTAACTTCTTTATCAACAAGGGAGAAACTTTCTCGCTTGTAGGTGAGTCAGGTAGTGGGAAAACAACTATTGGTCGTGCCATCATCGGTCTTAATGATACAAGTAATGGGGATATCATTTTTGATGGTCAAAAGATTAATGGTAAGAAATCGCGTGAACAAGCTGCAGAATTGATTCGTCGTATCCAGATGATTTTTCAAGATCCTGCCGCAAGTTTGAATGAACGTGCGACTGTTGATTATATTATTTCTGAAGGTCTTTACAATCATCATCTGTTCAAGGATGAAGAAGAACGTAAAGAGAAAGTTAAAAATATTATCCGTGAAGTGGGGCTTCTTGCTGAGCACTTGACTCGTTACCCTCATGAATTCTCAGGTGGTCAACGTCAACGTATCGGTATTGCCCGTGCCTTGGTCATGCAACCAGACTTTGTTATTGCGGATGAGCCCATTTCAGCCTTGGACGTTTCTGTGCGTGCTCAAGTCTTGAACTTGCTCAAAAAATTCCAAAAAGAACTTGGTTTGACCTATCTCTTCATCGCCCATGACTTGTCTGTCGTTCGCTTTATTTCAGATCGTATCGCAGTTATTTACAAGGGTGTTATTGTAGAGGTTGCAGAAACAGAAGAATTGTTTAACAATCCAATTCATCCATATACTCAAGCCTTGCTTTCAGCGGTACCAATCCCAGATCCAATCTTGGAACGTAAGAAGGTCTTGAAGGTTTACGACCCAAGTCAACACGACTATGAGACTGATAAGCCATCTATGGTAGAAATCCGTCCAGGTCACTATGTTTGGGCTAACCAAGCCGAATTAGCGCGTTACCAACAAGGGTTAAACTAATAATGGTTTTATAATTTCCATATCAATTTTTATGGGAATTATAAACCTTTTTTTGTTGGACTGATTTGAAAAAATCTTTGAAAGTATCCTGAAAGAATTTTCGAAAAATTTTAAAAAATTCTGAAATATTCTTGACAGCTGATGAAAAAGGTGGTAAGATAGGAAACATCAAAAAAGAAAGCAGAAAAAGAAATGAATAAGAGACAAGCTGTAACGATGAATCAAAACTTTTACTTTAGCTACTTTAGATAGTGTTTGTAGACATGTCACCATGGATGCAAACAGTTCAAGCAATTTGTTTGTATCTATGTGGCTAAGATTTTTGATTGTGGTCCATATAGATGAATATCTAAATGGACTAGCTAAGTTGTAACTTGTTAGCTTATTTCAAGCATCCGTTTAGATATTATCTAGGCGGTTTTTTGTTTTATCTTTTCTGAGAAGGAGTTTCATTATGAAAGTTGTTCGAAAATTACTAGCCCCTCTCTTGGTAGTGGGGATTCTCTTGACCTCTCTGATTAGTTTGCATCAGTTGAAGGCAGATAAGAAAAAAGATGTGTTTCGTATCGGTATTTCGCAATTTATTACCCACCAGTCCTTAGACGCTACTAGAGAAGGGTTTGTGGATGAGCTTGCCAAGCAAGGCTATGCTGAAGGGAAAAATATCGAGATTGATTTGCAAAATGCACAGGGAGAACAACGAAACCTAAAAACGATTTCCCAGCAACTAGCAGAATCTAGTGATGTCGTTCTAGCTATCGCAACGCCTTCTGCTCAGAGCTTGGCTAATACAACACAAACGACACCGGTTATCTTTTCAGCTGTAACAGACCCTGTCAGTGCCAAGTTGGTAGAGTCAAGAGAGCATCCTGGGGGCAATGTAACTGGAACAAGTGATCAGTCATCAGATGCTATCTCAACCCAAATCAATTTGATAAAGAAAGTGTTGCCAAAAGCTAAAACAATTGGAATCCTCTATACTCAGAGCGAGCCAAACTCAGTTGTCCAAAAGGATGAAGCTAAGCGACTTCTGGAAGAAAAAGGCTTTACCGTTGTTGAAAAAACAATCTTGGACAGTAACAATGTCAAAGCGGCAGCAGAGAGTTTGATGGCAGAAGTGGATATGGTTTTTGTACCAACGGACAATATCATTTCGTCAACCATGGAAACAGTTAAGCAGGTTTCTATTAAACACAAGGTTCCAGTATTCGGTGGCTCAACGGAAATGATTGCGGTTGGTGGTTTGTATAACTACGGTACCAATTATGAAGAATTGGGACGGCAGACAGCCCGCATGTTGATTCGTGTCTTAAAAGGTGAGAAACCAGAAAATATAGCAGTTGAGTTGCCTGAAAAACTGGAATTGCATACCAATCAAGAAATGGCAGATGCACTAGGAATTGATATTAGTAAGTTGGAAAGCAAGGAATAGGGAGGTTTAAGATGAGTTTTGTATTATCTAGTTTATCAGAAGGTTTGTTGTGGTCGATTATGGCCATTGGAGTTTACTTGACTTTCCGTATTTTGGATATTGCGGATATGACTGCTGAAGGAGCCTTTCCTTTGGGGGCAGCTGTCGTTGTATCGCAGATACAGGCAGGGACAAATCCTTGGATTGCGACCTTACTTGCTTTGCTGGCAGGTATGGTAGCTGGTCTTGTATCAGGAATGCTCCACACCAAGATGAAAATCCCAGCTCTCTTGACAGGGATTGTGACCTTGACAGGGCTTTATTCAATCAATATTAAAATCATGGGCAGTGTGCCCAACCTTTCCTTGGGAGATTCTTCAACTGTCTTTAAACAATTGGCGAGCTTGGGGCTGACAAATGAAGAAGCTGTTTTCTCATTCAGTTTGGCCTGTCTCCTACTTGTTTGTTTGGTCTTGACTCTTTTGATGAAAACGGAGATTGGATTGGTCTTGCGTTCGACTGGGGACAATATTCCGATGAGTGAGGCAAATGGGGTCAATGTAGACACGATGAAGATTGTTGGTTACATGATTTCAAACGGCTTGATTGCCCTATGTGGTTCCTTGTTTGCCCAAAATGATGGATTTTCAGATGTGACTTCTGGGACAGGAACCATCGTTGTTGGTTTGAGTGCAGTGATTATTGCGGAAGTCTTGATACACGACTTGACCATTGGAGGCCGCTTGTTATCCATCGGAATCGGTGCAATTGTTTACCGCTTGATTATTTTAAATATCTATGAAATTCCAAATCTAGATCAAAATCTGGTTCGTCTCTTTAATGCAATCTTGTTAGCCTTAGTTTTATTTGCACCAGAATTGCAAAAGAGATTAAAGATTCGTGGTCTGAAATTGAGAAATGAATAGGAGGAGAAAGTTATGGCAAGTTTGTTAACACTTGAAAATATTCACAAAACATTTGAAGCAGGGACGGTTAATGAGAACCATGTCCTCAAAGGATTAGATTTAGAAGTTGAAGAGGGAGATTTTATCTCTGTGATTGGTGGAAATGGAGCAGGGAAATCCACTTTGATGAATATCTTGGCTGGCAATCTATCGGTGGACGAAGGGGACCTTCTACTGGCAGGGAAATCCATTAAAAATCTGAGTGTACGAAAGAGGGCCAAGGATATAGCCCGTGTTTTTCAAGATCCGAAGATGGGAACAGCTTCTCGTTTAACGATTGAGGAGAATATGGCTATTGCCTTGAGACGTGGGCAAAAGAGAGGGCTTGGTTGGGGCGTGAAGGAGAAGGATAGAATTCAGTTTCAAGAGGCCTTGAAGGAGTTGAATATTGGCCTTGAAAATCGTTTGAAAGTGGATACTCAATACCTTTCAGGAGGACAAAGACAGGCCTTGACCCTAGTCATGGCAGCTCTGGTGAAACCCAAACTTTTGCTTTTGGATGAACATACTGCGGCACTTGACCCGAAAACTAGTCAAATGGTGATGGATTTGACGCAAAAGATTGTGGAACACCATCAGTTGACGACTTTAATGATTACCCACGATATGAACCATGCGATTGAGTATGGTAATCGTCTCATTATGCTCTATCAGGGTAAGATAGTGGTGGATGTTAAGGGAGAGGAGAAAAAGCATCTGACGGTTGAAGATCTCATGCATCTCTTCCAGAAAAATAGTGGGCAAGGTCTAGTCAGTGATGAATTGGTTTTAGGATAAAGAAAAAGGCTGAGATATGGTGTCTCAGTCTTTTATTTCTTACGTTTTGCAAAATCTAAAAATCGAAATTCTCGCGGGACACCTTATATCTATATGGGCGAGGAAATCGGGATGATTGACCCAGACTATGATTCTATGGCTGATTATGTGGATGTCGAATCGCTCAATGCCTATCAGATGCTCTTAGAGGAAGGGAAGAGTCAGGAAGAAGCCTTCCAGATTATTCAGGCTAAGTCGCGTGATAATTCACGAATTCCCATGCAGTGGGATTCTTCGGAAAATGCAGGATTTACAGTAGGGACACCTTGGCTCAAGGCAGGAAAATCCTACCCTCATATCAATGTAGAAAATGAAATCCAAGGTCCGATTTTCACATTCTACCGAGACTTGATTCGACTTCGTAAAGAAATGCCTATCATCTCAGAAGGAAGTTACAAACCAGCCTTTGAAGATAACAAACAAGTCTATGCTTTTGAACGCCAGTATGAGGATCAAATGTTACTAGTGCTCAATAATTTTTATGCCACAGAAGTGGAAATCGATTTACCTCTAGCCTACCAAAATGGACGAATTTTGATTTCAAACTATGAAGATGCAGAAGTGTCTGAAAAAATTCTACTCAAACCCTATCAAACACTGGCTATTTATGTAAATTAAACTCAGCAAGGAGCCCTCTTTTGCAGAAAAGTAGGGGTTTTTTTGCTGTATATTCCCTTCCTGAAAGCGTAAAACAAACTAGTCAGGGTGGCTAGTTTGTGGTATAATGAAAGGGACTCAAAAAGAAACAGGAGAAAAATGATGGATTTACTATTAGCAATTGTATTGATTGTGCTAGCTTTTCTAGGGGGAGCTCTTGGAGGAATGTACTTGGTTCGTAAGCAAATTGAAAAAGAATTTGCTGACAACCCACGTTTGAATGCTGAAGCAGTTCGTACTCTTTTGAGTGCAAATGGTCAAAAACCAAGCGAAGCTAAGGTACAACAAGTTTACCACCAAATCATCCGCCAACAAAAAGCAGCCCTTGCTAACAATAAAAAGAAAAAATAAATAAGGAAAAGTCTGGGATGAAAGTTCCAGACTTCTCACTATGTTGGTTATGGTTTAGGGATGAAACTTTTTCCTTGCATTCTATTGATATTTGATTATGATTAAGAGAGATAGTTATTGATTAGGCTGTCATTCGGTTCATAAAGATAAATAATCATAATGAACTATCAATCAGAAAAAAGACTAGAAAGAAGACTGTATGGATAATCGACCAATTGGTTTTTTGGATTCGGGTGTCGGGGGCTTGACCGTTGTGCGCGAGCTCATGCGCCAACTTCCCCATGAAGAAATCGTCTATATTGGAGATTCGGCACGCGCGCCTTACGGGCCCCGTCCTGCTGAGCAAATTCGTGAATATACTTGGCAGTTGGTCAACTTTCTTTTGACCAAGGATGTCAAAATGATTGTCATTGCTTGTAATACAGCGACTGCGGTCGTCTGGGAAGAAATCAAGGCTCAACTAGATATTCCTGTCCTAGGTGTAATTTTGCCAGGAGCTTCGGCAGCCATCAAGTCCAGCCAAGGTGGGAAAATCGGAGTGATTGGAACGCCCATGACGGTCCAATCTGACATTTATCGTCAGAAAATCAACGATCTGGATCCGGACTTACAGGTGGAGAGTTTGGCCTGTCCCAAGTTTGCTACCTTGGTGGAGTCGGGTGCCCTGTCAACCAGTGTCACCAAGAAAGTGGTCTATGAAACCCTACGTCCCTTGGTTGGAAAGGTAGATAGCCTGATTTTGGGTTGTACCCATTATCCGCTTCTCAGACCTATTATTCAAAATGTTATGGGGCCCAAGGTTCAACTTATCGATAGTGGGGCAGAGTGCGTACGGGACATTTCAGTCTTACTCAATTATTTTGAAATCAATCGTGGTCGTGATGCCGGACCACTCCATCACCGTTTTTACACAACAGCCAGCAGCCAAAGTTTTGCACAAATTGGTGAAGAATGGCTTGAAAAAGAGATTCATGTGGAGCATGTAGAATTATGACAAATAAAATTTATGAATACAAGGATGACCAGGACTGGTATGTTGGGTCCTATAGTATTTTTGGTGGTGTCCGGACTTTGACTGATGAAGACTTGGATTTTCCTCTAGTTGGATTGGCCAAAATCTTTCGAGACGAGGAACGAGGTTTTCCACTTTCAGTTACTGTTTTACGCTATGGTTCTCCCTACCGTTTATTGTCTTTTGTAGTAGATATCCTTAACCAAGAAATGGGACGAAATTTGGAAGTTATTCAACGTCAGGGAGCCCTGCTATTGGTTGAAAATGGGCAACTCTTGTATGTGGAATTGCCCAAAGAAGGGGTCGATGTTCATGATTTCTTTGAGACAAACAAGGTCAGAGAAACCTTATTGATTGCGACTCGTAACGAGGGCAAGACCAAGGAATTCCGAGCTATCTTTGACAAGCTAGGCTACGATGTGGAAAATCTCAATGACTATCCTGACTTGCCTGAAGTAGCAGAAACAGGCATGACCTTCGAAGAAAATGCCCGTCTCAAGGCAGAAACTATTTCTCAATTAACAGGCAAGATGGTTCTGGCAGATGATTCTGGACTGAAAGTTGATGTCCTTGGTGGCTTGCCAGGTGTCTGGTCAGCTCGTTTCGCAGGTGTGGGAGCTACTGACCGTGAAAACAATGCCAAGCTCTTGCACGAATTGGCCATGGTCTTTGAACTCAAGGACCGCTCGGCTCAATTCCATACAACCCTAGTCGTAGCCAGTCCCAACAAGGAAAGTTTGGTTGTTGAAGCAGACTGGCCTGGCTACATTAACTTTGAACCAAAGGGTGAAAATGGATTTGGTTACGATCCTCTCTTCCTTGTAGGAGAGACAGGCAAGTCATCAGCTGAATTAACCCTTGAAGAAAAAAATAGCCAATCTCACCGCGCCTTAGCCGTTAAGAAACTTTTGGAGGTATTTCCATCATGGCAAAGCAAACCATCATTGTAATGAGCGATTCCCATGGCGATAGCTTGATTGTGGAAGAAATCCGTGATCGCTATGTAGGCAAAGTTGATGCCGTTTTTCATAACGGCGATTCTGAACTGCGTCCTGATTCTCCCCTTTGGGAAGGCATCCGTGTTGTTAAAGGGAACATGGACTTCTACGCCGGCTACCCAGAACGTTTGGTGACAGAGCTTGGTTCGACCAAGATTATCCAAACCCATGGACACCTGTTTGACATCAATTTCAACTTTCAAAAGTTGGACTACTGGGCTCAGGAAGAAGAGGCCGATATCTGCCTTTATGGTCACTTGCATGTGCCAAGCGCTTGGATGGAAGGCAAGACACTCTTTCTAAATCCAGGTTCCATCAGTCAACCACGTGGGACCATCAGAGAATGTCTCTATGCTCGTGTGGAGATTGATGACAGTTATTTTAAAGTGGACTTTTTGACACGAGACCATGAGGTGTATCCAGGCTTGTCCAAGGAGTTTAGCCGATGATTGCCAAGGAGTTTGAGACTTTCTTGTTGGGGCAGGAGGAAACTTTTTTGACCCCTGCTAAAAATCTAGCCGTGTTGATTGATACCCACAATGCAGATCACGCGACCCTCTTGCTTAGTCAGATGACCTATACCCGTGTTCCTGTTGTGACAGATGAAAAACAGTTTGTTGGGACGATTGGGCTCAGAGATATTATGGCTTATCAGATGGAGCATGATCTGAGTCAAGAAATCATGGCAGATACGGATATCGTTCATATGACGAGAACGGACGTAGCGGTCGTCTCGCCTGATTTTACCATTACGGAGGTCTTGCACAAGCTAGTGGATGAGTCCTTCCTCCCTGTAGTAGATAAGAATGGTATCTTCCAGGGAATTATCACACGTAAGTCTATCCTCAAGGCAGTGAATGCCCTCTTGCATGACTTTAGTAAGGAATATGAGATTCGATGCAAATGAGAGATAGGATTTCAGCCTTTTTAGAGGAAAAGCAGGGCTTGTCTGCCAATTCCAAGCAGTCCTATAAGTATGATCTGGAACAATTTTTAGACATTGTAGGCGAGCGGATTTCTGAGACCAGTCTCAAGATTTACCAAGCTCAGCTAGCCAATCTAAAAATCAGCGCCCAGAAGCGAAAGATTTCGGCCTGTAACCAATTTCTCTACTTTCTCTATCAAAAAGGAGAAGTGGATAGTTTTTACCGCTTGGAATTAGCTAAACAAGCTGAAAAGAAGACCTCAAAACCAGAACTGTTAAACCTAGACTCTTTTTGGCAAGAAAGCGACTATCCAGAGGGTCGCTTGCTAGCGCTCTTAATCCTAGAAATGGGACTCTTGCCGAGTGAGATTTTAGCTCTAAAGGTTGCGGATATCAATCTGGACTTTCAGGTGTTGCGAATCCAGAAGGCTTCCCAACAGAGGATTGTCACCATTCCCACGAGCTTGCTTTCAGAGCTAGAACCCTTGATGGGCCAGACCTATCTTTTTGAAAGGACAGGGAAAGCCTATTCTCGTCAATGGGCCTTCCGTCAGCTAGAGTCCTTTGTCAAGGAGAAAGGTTTCTCAACCTTATCCGCTCAAGCCTTGCGGGAACAGTTCATTCTAAGACAGATAGAAAAGAAGGTCGATTTGTACGAAATTGCAAAAAAATTAGGATTAAAAACAGTCCTGACCTTAGAAAAATATAGATAATGGATATTAAATTAAAAGATTTTGAAGGGCCCCTGGACTTGCTCTTGCACCTAGTTTCTAAGTACCAGATGGATATCTACGATGTGCCCATTACGGAAGTCATTGAACAGTATCTAGCCTATGTCTCAACCCTGCAGGCCATGCGTCTGGAAGTGACGGGTGAGTACATGGTCATGGCCAGTCAGCTGATGTTGATTAAGAGTCGCAAGCTCTTACCAAAGGTAGCGGAAGTGACAGATTTGGAAGATGACCTGGAGCAGGACCTTCTCTCTCAAATCGAAGAATACCGCAAGTTCAAGCTCTTGGGTGAACACTTGGAGGCTAAGCACCAAGAGCGGGCTCAGTACTATTCCAAAGCGCCGACAGAGTTGATTTACGAAGATGCGGAGCTTGTGCATGACAAGACGACCATTGACCTCTTTTTGGCTTTTTCAAATATCCTAGCCAAGAAAAAAGAGGAGTTTGCACAGAATCACACGACTATCTTGCGGGATGAGTATAAGATTGAGGACATGATGGTTATCGTGAAAGAGTCCTTGACTGGACGAGATCAATTGCGCTTGCAGGATTTGTTTAAGGAAGCCCAGAATGTCCAAGAGGTTATCACCCTCTTTTTGGCAACCCTAGAGTTAATCAAAACCCAGGAGCTGATTCTTGTGCAAGAGGAGAGTTTCGGAGATATCTATCTCATGGAAAAGAAGGAAGAAAGTCAAGTGGCCCAAAGCTAGACTTGATAGAGAGGAAAGATGAGTACTTTAGCAAAAATAGAAGCGCTCTTGTTTGTAGCGGGTGAAGATGGGATTAGAGTCCGCCAGTTAGCTGAACTCCTCTCTCTGCCACCGACAGGCATCCAACAGAGTTTAGAAAAATTAGCCCAGAAGTATGAAAAGGACCCAGATTCCAGTTTGGCTCTGATTGAGACAGGGGGAGCTTATAGATTGGTGACCAAGCCTCAATTTGTAGAGATTTTGAAGGAATACTCTAAGGCACCTATCAACCAGAGCTTGTCTCGGGCAGCTCTTGAGACCTTGTCCATCATTGCCTACAAACAGCCTATCACACGAATAGAAATTGATGCCATCCGTGGGGTCAACTCGAGTGGGGCCTTGGCAAAGTTGCAGGCTTTTGACCTGATAAAGGAAGACGGGAAAAAAGAAGTGTTGGGGCGCCCCAACCTCTATGTGACTACAGATTATTTCCTAGATTACATGGGGATAAACCATTTAGAAGAATTACCAGTGATTGATGAGCTTGAGATTCAAGCCCAAGAAAGCCAATTATTTGGTGAAAGGATAGAAGAAGATGAGAATCAATAAGTATATTGCCCACGCAGGTGTGGCCAGTAGGAGAAAAGCAGAAGAGCTGATCAAGCAAGGTTTGGTGACGGTCAACGGCCAGGTGGTACGTGAACTAGCAACGACCATCAAGTCTGGTGACAAGGTCGAAGTTGAAGGTCAGCCTATCTACAACGAAGAAAAGGTCTATTATCTACTTAACAAACCACGCGGTGTCATTTCCAGTGTGACAGATGACAAGGGTCGCAAGACGGTTGTCGACCTCTTGCCCAATGTCAAAGAGCGCATCTACCCTGTAGGTCGTTTGGACTGGGATACATCAGGAGTCTTGATTTTGACCAATGATGGGGATTTTACGGATGAGATGATTCACCCTCGTAATGAGATTGACAAGGTTTATGTCGCGCGTGTTAAAGGTGTGGCCAATAAGGATAATCTGCGCCCCTTGACCCGTGGACTTGAGATTGATGGAAAGAAAACCAAACCGGCTGTCTATGAGATTCTCAAAGTGGATCCAGTTAAAAACCGCTCTGTGGTGCAGTTGACCATCCATGAAGGGCGTAACCATCAGGTTAAAAAGATGTTTGAAGCTGTCGGTCTCCAAGTAGATAAGTTGTCTCGAACTCGTTTTGGACACCTAGACTTGACAGGTCTCCGTCCAGGTGAATCGCGTCGCCTTAACAAAAAAGAAATCAGCCAACTACATACCATGGCTGTAACCAAGAAATAATGAAACGAATTTTAATAGCGCCTGTGCGCTTTTACCAACGTTTTATCTCACCAGCCTTTCCACCCTCTTGTCGCTTTGAGCCGACTTGTTCCAACTACATGATTGAGGCTATTGAAAAACATGGCTTCAAGGGTGTTTTGATGGGCTTGGCTCGGATTTTACGTTGCCATCCCTGGTCGAAAACAGGTAAGGACCCCGTCCCAGACCATTTTTCCCTCAAACGGAATCAAGAAGAAAAATGAGGCTAGGTAAAAATATTTTAGTGAAATGATAAAAACGCATCCTATCAGGTTTGAGTGAGCTTGATAGGATGCGTTTTAGAATGTCAAAATTTTATACTCTTCGAAAATCTCTTCAAACCGCGTCAACTTCCATCTGCAACCTCAAAACAGTGTTTTGAGATTGCAGTTAGTTTCCTAGTTTGCTCTTTGCTTTTCATTGAGTATTAAATTGAGTTTAAAGTAGCTTATTTCAAGGATTTTTGTGCGTCTTCAATCATGAGTTTTGTTGATTCTAGACCGCCTCCGCTTAGATACCAGAGGTCTGGTGTTAGTTGGATGATCTTGCCATTTTTAGCAGCAGGAGTTTCAGCGATGAGGGCATTTTCTAGGACACCATCGTTGCTAGAGTTGTCACCACCGATGGCAAGGGTACGGTTGATAACAAAGAGGATGTCAGGATTGATTTCTTTGACACTTTCAAAGCTGACTTCCTGTCCGTGGCGTGAGTCTTCAAATTGAGTATCAGTTGGCTTGAATTTCAAGGTTTGGTACAAGAAAGAGAAACGAGATTGGGCACCAAAGGCTGCCATTTTTCCTTCATTGAGGAGGATGGCAAGGGCTTTTTTGTCAGAGCTTTCATTTTTAGTAGCGACTTCTTGGATGTTCTTGTCTAGCTTGGCCAATTCTTCCTTGGCTTTCTGTGTACCAGTTTCACCGAAGGCGCTTGCTAGGGATTCGATATTAGTCTTGGTAGAAGTCCAGTAGTCATCTTTGCCTGCTTGGAAGAGAACAGTCGGAGCGATTTCGTTGAACTTATCTACGAATTTTTGGGTACGTGGTGAAGCGATAATTAGGTCTGGTTCAAGAGCAGCAAGGGCTTCTAGGTCTGGCTCAACCATAGAACCAACATTTTTAACTTTTCCAGCTAGGTCTTTAAGATAAGTCGGAACAGTTTTTGTAGGCATTCCGACGATATTCTTTTCAAAACCTAAAGCGCGAATAGTATCCGCAGCACCGAGGTCAAAGGTCACAATCTTTTCAGGGACTTTTGAAAGTGTGACTACACCTAGTGAACTTTTAATGGTTACCTCTGTTGGAGCAGAGCTACTTGACTCCGTCTTACTAGTGCTTGAGTTTGTACTACATGCACCAAGTAGGAGCAAGAAGCTGGCCGCTAGGGCAGTGAGATAAAATTTAAGGGATGTTTTCATGATTTCTCCTTTTTAAAATGTTATAACGATTTAGGGAGTCTCTAGGTTTTATTGACTAAGAGACAGAGGGTTCTCTAACTCGAGTTTCTGAGTTGCTAGCTATAGATACAAATCTTTTTGCCATTGATATCAGCTAGCGTGATGGGAATCTCATAGAGTTGACTGAGCAGGTCAGCCTGCATGATTTGATTGGTTGTTCCCTTGCTAAAGACTTGACCGTCCTTGAATGCGACAATTTCATCTGCATACTGACTGGCCATGTTGATATCGTGGAGAACGATGATAATGGTCTTGCCGAGCTCTGACACCAGTCGCTTGAGAATCTGCATCATGCTGACGCTTTGCTTGATGTCGAGATTGTTGAGTGGTTCGTCCAGCAAGATAAAGTCCGTATCCTGGGCCAGTACCATAGCGATAAAGACCCGCTGGAGTTGTCCCCCAGACAGGCTATCGATGTAGCGGTCTTTTAAGTTGGTTAGTTCCAGATAGTCCAGAGTTTCTCGGATTTTTTCCCAGTCTTCTGGTCTAAGTCGACCTCGGCTGTAGGGAAAACGTCCAAAACTGACCAGTTCTTCAACCGTCAATTTGGCTTGGTAATTGATTTTCTGCTTTAGGATAGTCAGTTCTTGAGCCAGTTCTTGCGAATTCCAGCTCTCGATTTCACGGCCTTTGATACTGAGAATTCCTTGATCTTTCTTGGTCAGTCTGCTCATGATAGAGAGGAGAGTCGATTTTCCAGCACCATTTGGACCAATAAAGGCTGTCAGTTTCTGAGGACTGACTTCAAGCGAAATGCCTTGCAAAATATCCTGTTTTTGAATGGATTTGTCAATGTTTTCCAGTTTCACTGACGCGCCCTCCTGTAAAGTAAGATAAAGAATAAGAGACCTCCAACACTCTCGATGATCATGCTGATGCGAATTTCCAAAGCAAAGACTCGTTCAATCAGGGCCTGCCCCAAGGTCAAGCTAATAAATCCAACCAGAATGGCTACGATAAAGAGTAACTTGTGCCGATAGTCTTTGACGATTAGGTAGGTGAGGTTGGCCAGCATAAAGCCGAAGAAGGCCATAGGCCCTACCAGGGCAGTTGCTGTTGAGGTCAAAAGCACGATACCCCAGAGGAGTTCTTTCTGTTCTTTTTCAACATCGAGTCCCAATATCTGAGCCGTTTCTCTTTGTAGGTGCAAGACATCCAGAATGACTGCTTTTCGAAAGAAAAAGATGGTCAAAGCAAGGATAATCAGAGAACCGATGGCTAGGATGGAAGTGTTGAGATGTTGAAAGGAGGCAAAAAGACTGTTTTGCAGTTTATCGTATTCGTTTGGATCCATCAGGACCTGAAGGAAGGTACTGATATTTCGAAAGAGACTTCCGAGTGCTAGACAGATCAACAGGATGAAGACCAGGTCTTGCTTCATTAGTGCCTTCAAGTAGCCTTGTAAGGCGAAAAAGAAGAGGGATTGGATGAGAAGTAAGATTAGGAATTCTAAGATAGGGGACTTGCCAAGTTGAAGAAACTTGCTTTCAAAAACCAGTAGTAGAGTTTGCAGTAGGACGTAGAAGGATTCGATTCCTAAAATACTTGGCGTCAGGAAGCGATTTTCCGTCAGGGTTTGAAAACTAATGGTCGAAATCCCAGTCGCAATGGCTACCAAGAGATAAACGATGATCTTTTGGGAACGTAGCTTCCAGGCAAAGGCTGACAAGTGAGTGATGGGCCAAAAATAGAGGAGACAAGCTCCGATGGCCAGAATAATGAGAAGGCAGAATAGCTTAGTATGTTTGCTTTTAGACTGCATCTTTTCGTCCCCCTCTCCAGAGAAGTAGGATAAAGACGAGGCTACCAATGATTCCTAGTAGAAGACTGACAGACAGCTCATAGGGCCGAATCAGAACTCGGGATAGGATATCGCAGGCCAGAACTAGATTGGCACCGACCAGTGCGACGATGAGTTTGGTTTGACTCAAATTATCTCCATAGCGCTTGCGGACAAGATTGGGAACGATGACTCCGAGAAATGGCAAGCCACCCACGGTAATCATGGTGACACTAGTCGTTAGCGCCACCAGAAAGAGGGCCAGTTTTTCAAGTAGAGAGTAAGAAATCCCCAAACTTTCACTGGTTTCTTTTCCTAGATTCATGATGGTAAAAGTTTGGGATAATTTCCAAACGGCTATCAGGATAATGAGCCCTAAGAAAAGCCATTCATACTGATGAGTCTGAATCATGGAGAAGGAGCCCTGGGTCCAAGCTGTCATACTCTGAACCAGATTGAAACGGTAGGCGATAACTTCTGTCACAGAACCGATAATTCCACTATAGATGATCCCAATCAGAGGCAACATCCACCTTTCCTTTATAGTAAAAATGGTCATAAAGGCTAGGAAGAAGAGGGTGAATACGATGGATGAAACAAAAGCGAAGAGCATCTTTTGGGTCAGACTAGCCGACGGAAAGACAAAGAGGCTCAATACCATTCCCAGTTTGGCGGCTTCAGTGGTTCCAACTGTACTCGGAGCAGCAAACTGATTTTGAGTGATAGTCTGCATGAGAAGTCCTGCCATACTCATACTAGAGGCAGTCAGAAGAATGCTAATGGTCCTTGGAAGACGGGACTCTTGAAAGAGAAGCCAGGTCTGCTGGTCGAAAGCAAAGAGCTTTCCCCATGAAAAATCACTGGTCCCAATGCTAATAGAGAGAAAGACTAGGAGTAGAAGTAAGCCAATTAAATAATGAGAAAGTTTCATACCCCATCCTTTTATGTAGATTTGGTATCGAAAGATACCTGCGGATATTACTGTAACACGATTTCTTTAATCTGTCAATAAATTTTCTGACAATTTAATGAATAAAACAAGGAGAGAGTACCAGGACCTTCTCCTCTGTTCTCCTATTTTAAAATGTTTTTGCCTTCTTTAACACGCCAACGATAATCTGATAAAATAATATCTTCGAGGGAGTAGCTAGCCTTCCAATCAAGATATTTTTTAGCTTTTGATGCGTCTGCTAGGACGCTGGCTGGGTCACCAGCACGGCGAGCAACAATTTCGTGTGGTATTTTTTGATTCAGTAATTCTTCAGCAGTTTTAAAGATTTCTTTGACGGTATAGCCTTTTTCAGTTCCCAAGTTAAAGATTTGAGAAGAACTGTCTTCTTGAAATAGGTAGTTCATTCCTTTAACATGAGCCTGTGCAAGGTCCAAGACATGAATGTAATCCCGAATACATGAACCATCACGTGTATCGTAGTCATCTCCAAATATTTTTAGGCTATCATTTTGTCCCAATGCGGTCTTGTTGATATTGGGAATGATGTGAGTTGGATTTTTTACACGCAGGCCGTTTGAAGCATCCATTTCAGCCCCAGCTACATTAAAGTAACGGAAAATGACATATTTCCAATCGTAGCGATTGGCCATCCAGTAAATCATTCGTTCACCCATCAGTTTTGTTTCTGCATAAGGATTGACAGGGTCGAGCAGGGTATCTTCAGTAGCTGGCTTGTCAATACAGTTATTACCATAGAGGGA
Organism: Streptococcus mitis; assembly: GCF_002096835.1. GTDB lineage: Bacteria > Bacillota > Bacilli > Lactobacillales > Streptococcaceae > Streptococcus > Streptococcus mitis_W. Next base: position 72,264 of record NZ_NCVG01000018.1, read on the forward strand.
AGCAGTTGAAGAGAACATGATTTTTTGAATACCAACTTCAGATAAGACTTTTAGAACTTGGTTCATACCCGCAACATTGGCAGTGAAGTATTTACTTGGATTTTCAATACTTTCGCTCACAACAATTTCACCCGCACAATGCAGAACAGCGTCAATCTTGTTTTCTTCCAAGTAAGTTTTTAAGGCATTAGCATCATAAACATCCAGTTGTTTAAAGCTAGCACGACTATCTACAGCCGCTCGATTTCCTGTAGAGAGATTATCTAGAACATGTACCTGATAGCCAGCATTTAAAAGAGCTTTAACGGTATGGGAGCCAATGTAGCCAGCTCCACCTGTAACAAGAATTGTTTTGGTCATGATTTTTTCCTTTTTCTAGTTTTGTACTATTTTAAAGAAATAAGAAGGCGAAGTCAACTATTTTCTGCAAATTTCATGAAAAACTGAACAAATATAGCATTGAATTGTTTTGTGTTTGGGAATTAATAGTTTGGTTGGTCTTGGAATAGTTCTTAGATTTCACATCACATGCAAGAAAATACAAGCTTTTTCTAAGGTACAGTAAGACTAAGATACTAATTTAGAAATCTACCTTCCCGCTATCCTTCTCCTATAAAAAGTGGTAAAATGGATGAAAGAAAGAAGGAACTGAAATGACAACATTATTTTCAAAAATCAAAGAAGTAACAGAACTTGCTGCGATCTCAGGTCATGAAGCACCTGTCCGTGCTTATCTTCGTGAAAAGTTAACACCGCACGTGGATGAAGTGGTGACAGATGGCTTGGGTGGTATTTTCGGAATTAAACATTCAGAAGCTGCAGATGCACCGCGCGTCTTGGTCGCTTCTCATATGGATGAAGTTGGTTTTATGGTCAGCGAGATTAAGCCAGATGGTACCTTCCGTGTCGTTGAAATCGGTGGCTGGAACCCCATGGTGGTTAGTAGCCAACGTTTCAAACTCTTGACTCGTGACGGTCGTGAAATTCCTGTGATTTCGGGTTCTGTTCCGCCACATTTGACACGTGGAAAGGGTGGACCAACTATGCCAGCTATTGCAGATATCGTCTTTGATGGCGGTTTTGCGGATAAGGCTGAGGCAGAAAGCTTTGGCATCCGTCCTGGCGATACCATCGTACCAGATAGTTCTGCAATCTTGACAGCCAATGAAAAAAATATCATCTCAAAAGCTTGGGATAACCGCTACGGTGTGCTCATGGTTAGTGAGTTAGCAGAAGCTCTGTCAGGTCAAAAACTTGGCAATGAACTCTATCTTGGCTCTAACGTCCAAGAAGAAGTTGGTCTTCGTGGTGCTCATACTTCCACAACTAAGTTTGACCCAGAAGTTTTCCTAGCAGTTGACTGCTCACCTGCTGGTGATGTTTATGGCGGTCAAGGCAAGATTGGGGATGGAACCTTGATTCGTTTCTACGATCCAGGTCACTTGCTTCTCCCAGGAATGAAGGATTTCCTTTTAACAACGGCTGAAGAAGCTGGTATCAAGTACCAATACTACTGTGGCAAAGGCGGAACAGACGCTGGCGCAGCTCATCTGAAAAATGGTGGTGTCCCATCTACAACAATCGGTGTTTGCGCTCGTTATATCCATTCTCACCAAACCCTCTATGCAATGGATGACTTCTTAGAAGCGCAAGCTTTCTTACAAGCCTTGGTGAAGAAATTGGATCGTTCAACAGTTGATTTGATTAAACATTATTAAACCATAAGGGAGGTGGTAGGGATGGTAGAACCAAACCTAGAAAGCCTTGTAAAAGATCTTTACAATCATGCTCGACATGATTTGAGTGAAGATTTAGTTGCTGCTCTCCTAGAGACTGCTAAAAAACTGCCTACTACAAATGAGCAATTGCTGGCAGTTCGTCTCTCAGGCCTGGTCAATCGTGAATTGCTCCTAAATCCCAAACATCCGGCACCTGAGTTGCTCAACTTGGCTCGCTTTATCAAAAGAGAAGAATCCAAGTACAGAGGAACTGCGGCTTCTGCGCTTATGTACGGGGAGCTCTTTAAAATGCTTTGATTCCATTGTGGATCAAAGCATTTTTTATATGGTAGAAGAGTAATTCTTGGTGAGGAGAAGAAAAAGCCATCCCATTTATACTCTTCGAAAATCAAATTCAAACCACGTCAACGTCGCCTTGCCGTACTCAAGTACAGCCTGTGGCTAGTTTCCTAGTTTGCTCTTTGATTTTCATTGAGTATTAGGATAGCTTCTTGGATATTAGATTTGTTCAGCGATGACCTTTTCAGCTAGATTCATAGCGTGGTCAGACACTCGAGTGTAGTGGGAAACAATATCGATAAAGTTGACCCCAGCTTGTGTTGAACACTCGCCCTTGTTGAGGCGTTTGATGTGAGTCTTTCTGAGAACACGTTCCATATTGTTGATTTCTTTATGGCGTTCAATCAGACTTTGAGCTTTTTCAATATCATTGTTTTCCACGCTGTCAAGGGCATCTTTGATAAAGCCAGTGGTCTTTTGATAGATATCAGCTAATTCCTGTAAAGCAGCTTCAGAGAACTCAACATTTTTACGTTGAAGGTAGTCAGTCAGGTTGATTAGCGCTTCTGCGTGGTCCCCAATCCGTTCCAAATCGCGGGATGAATCAAGAATGTTGGTGAGCACTTCACTTTCTTTCTGGCTAAGGGCTTCACTTGAAAGAGTAATAAGGTAACGAGTCAATTTTTCATCAATGGTATTGATGGCTTCCTCTGTCTTGTGGCCTTTTTCAGCAACCTTTTCATTAAGGTCAATGATGTAGTTGTATGAAAGGTCAAAGGCTTTAGAAGCATAATTTCCTAAGTGAAGGAGTTCTTTCTTGGCATTTCCGAGAGCGATTGATGGAGCTTGTTTAATCAAATGCTCATCAAGATAAAGTGGCTCATACTTGACAACTTCATCTTCACCAGGGATGAGCTTGGTTACAAAGTAGGCCAAGGCTCCGATGAATGGAAATTGTACAATGGTATTACTTACGTTAAAGGCACCGTGCGAGAAGGCGATGGTCATCTCAGGTGAGAGGTGAAGGAGTGCCTGGAAGTACTCAATCATAGACGTAAATGGACCTAATAAGATTAAGCAAAGGATAGTTCCTAATACGTTAAAGGTGACGTGGGTTGCAGCAACGCGTTTCGCAGAGATATTGGCTCCAGCTGCCGCGATGATAACTGTTAGGGTTGTCCCGATATTATCCCCGAAGAGAACTGGTAGCGAACCTTTAAGGTCAAGGAATCCACCTGCATAGAGACCTTGCAAAATCCCGATTGTCGCAGAAGAAGCTTGGATGAGAACGGTAATCACTGCACCGGCAAAAACTCCCAACACAGGATTTTGTCCCAAGGTTACCATGTATTCCTTGAATTGTGGTAAATCTTTAAGAGGACTCATACCGGCACTGATGAGGTTGAGGGCGTAGAAGATTCCCCCTACACCAAACAGGATGCGCCCGATATTGTTTGCGGTTCTGTTTTTTGTAAAAAATAGGAACATGGTTCCAAGGAAAATCAGGGGTAAAGCATACTCACCAAGTTTGAAACCGATGATAAAGGAAGTAACTGTGGTTCCGATGTTGGCTCCCATGATAATTCCGATAGCTTGTCTAAGAGTGAGAAGACTAGCGCTGACCAGTCCAACCGTGATAACTGTAACCCCTGTACTTGACTGAATCAGGGCAGTTACGACAATCCCAACTAGAACACCTAAAAAGGGATTGCTAGTGTACTTGTCAATGTAAAAACGAAGGCGATCTCCAGCAGCTTGTTGCAAACCGTCTCCCATGGTCTTGATACTATATAAGAATAGTCCCAGACCACCTAAAAAGTGAAATAAAATTTCCTGCCAATTGATGGACATTTCTTTTTCCTCCGAAAAATAATAACGGAATTTCTCCTATTCTATTTTAAAGGATAAAAGTAAATCTAACAAGTGTTAAGCTAAGATTTTAGAAAGAAAATTCGTTAGAAAAAGCAAAAATAATATACTCTAGCATGCCACAAAGATTAAATATCGAAAAATCTTGTGAAATCTTTCCTTATATTTCCAAAGTGTGATATAATAGTTTCGAATAAAATAAATAAAGGGGTTTTTGTAACATGGCAAAACTTACTGTTAAAGACGTTGACTTGAAAGGTAAAAAAGTCCTCGTTCGTGTTGATTTCAACGTACCATTGAAAGATGGCGTAATCACTAACGACAACCGTATCACAGCAGCTCTTCCAACTATTAAGTACATCATCGAACAAGGTGGACGTGCAATTCTTTTCTCTCACCTTGGACGTGTAAAAGAAGAAGCTGATAAAGCTGGTAAATCACTTGCTCCTGTAGCAGCAGACTTGGCAGCAAAACTTGGCCAAGACGTTGTTTTCCCAGGTGTAACTCGTGGTGCTGAATTGGAAGCAGCTATCAACGCTCTTGAAGATGGACAAGTTCTCTTGGTTGAAAACACTCGTTACGAAGATGTTGACGGCAAGAAAGAATCTAAAAACGATCCTGAACTTGGTAAATACTGGGCATCACTTGGAGATGGTATCTTCGTAAACGATGCATTCGGTACAGCTCACCGTGCACACGCATCTAACGTTGGTATCTCAGCAAACGTTGAAAAAGCAGTTGCTGGTTTCCTTCTTGAAAACGAAATTGCCTACATCCAAGAAGCAGTTGAAGCTCCAGAACGTCCATTCGTAGCTATCCTTGGTGGTTCAAAAGTTTCAGACAAGATCGGTGTTATCGAAAACTTGCTTGAAAAAGCTGATAAAGTTCTTATCGGTGGTGGTATGACTTACACATTCTACAAAGCACAAGGTATCGAAATCGGTAACTCACTTGTAGAAGAAGACAAAGTGGATGTTGCGAAAGCTCTTCTTGAAAAAGCAAACGGTAAATTGATCTTGCCAGTTGACTCAAAAGAAGCTAACGCATTTGCTGGTTACACTGAAGTGAAAGACACTGAAGGTGAAGCAGTGGATCCAGGCTTCCTTGGTCTTGACATCGGTCCAAAATCTATCGCTAAATTTGACGAAGCTTTGACTGGTGCCAAAACAGTTGTATGGAACGGACCTATGGGTGTATTTGAAAACCCAGACTTCCAAGCTGGTACAATTGGTGTGATGGACGCTATCGTGAAACAACCAGGAGTTAAATCAATCATTGGTGGTGGTGACTCAGCTGCCGCAGCGATTAACCTTGGCCGTGCAGACAAGTTCTCATGGATCTCTACTGGTGGTGGAGCATCAATGGAACTTCTTGAAGGTAAAGTTCTTCCAGGACTTGCAGCCTTGACAGAAAAATAAGATTTTATAAACAAGTCAAAGAAGAGAGGGATGAAAGTTCCTCTTTTCTTTTGCTTAAAATAAAAACGCTTCCTCTCAACTATTACTCATAAAAATCACCGATTTATGATAAAATGGAAATAGAAAGTTGAGATTATGAGTTATTTTAAAAAATATAAATTCGATAAATCCCAGTTCAAACTTGGTATGCGAACCTTTAAAACAGGTATTGCTGTTTTTCTAGTTCTCTTGATTTTTGGCTTTTTTGGTTGGAAAGGTCTTCAAATTGGTGCTTTGACAGCCGTTTTTAGCCTGAGGGAGAGTTTTGATAAGAGTGTCCATTTTGGGACTTCGCGTATTCTAGGAAATAGTATCGGTGGCCTCTATGCCCTAGTCTTCTTCTTATTAAATACCTTTTTCCACGAAGCCTTTTGGGTGACCTTGGTAGTTGTTCCAATCTGCACCATGTTAACCATTATGACAAATGTAGCCATGAATAACAAAGCAGGAGTTATTGGTGGTGTAGCAGCTATGTTAATCATTACCCTATCGATTCCGAGTGGCGAAACAATTTTGTACGTATTTGCGCGTGTATCAGAAACTTTCATGGGAGTTTTTGTCGCAATTCTCGTAAATTACGATATTGATCGTATTCGGCTCATTTTAGAGAAAAAAGAAAAATAATGTTACATTTTATAACATTATCAATTGACGTTTGTCTTTTTTTAGACTATAATAGACAGAAAGAAGGAAATTGTAAATGAAGGAAAAAGAATTTCGCCGAAATATGGCTGTTTTTCCTATCGGCAGTGTTATGAAGTTGACCGACCTATCGGCGCGTCAGATTCGTTATTATGAAGATCAAGAGTTGATTAAACCTGATCGAAACGAAGGAAACCGTCGCATGTATTCCTTGAATGACATGGATCGTCTGCTTGAAATCAAAGATTATATCTCTGAAGGTTATAATATCGCTGCCATTAAGAAAAAGTATGCTGAACGTGAAGCGAAATCCAAGAAAGCGGTGAGTCAGACTGAGGTGCGTCGTGCACTTCACAATGAACTCCTCCAACAGGGTCGCTTTGCTTCAGTACGGTCACCTTTTGGTCGCGGTTAGGTAACCGCAAGTAGTCATACATTAAGGAGAAAACTCATGCCAATCACAGCTGCAGATATTCGTCGTGAAGTCAAGGAAAAAAATGTTACCTTTATTCGTCTTATGTTCTCAGATATTTTGGGAACCATGAAAAACGTCGAAATTCCTGCTACAGATGAACAGTTAGATAAAGTCTTGTCAAACAAGGCGATGTTTGATGGATCTTCTATTGAAGGTTTTGTACGTATCAATGAGTCAGATATGTACTTGTACCCAGACTTGGATACATGGACAGTCTTCCCTTGGGGAGATGAAAATGGAAGTGTTGCAGGTTTGATCTGTGATGTCTATACAACAGAAGGTGAACCATTTGCGGGTGACCCTCGTGGCAATTTGAAACGTGCTCTTCGTCACATGGAAGAAGTCGGATTCAAATCTTTCAACCTTGGTCCAGAACCAGAATTCTTCCTATTTAAGTTGGATGAAAATGGAGACCCAACACTTGAAGTAAATGACAAGGGTGGCTACTTTGATTTGGCGCCTACTGACCTTGCGGACAATACGCGTCGTGAGATTGTCAATGTCTTGACTAAAATGGGATTTGAAGTAGAAGCGAGTCACCACGAGGTTGCGGTTGGACAACACGAAATTGACTTCAAGTACGATGAAGTTCTCCGTGCTTGTGATAAGATTCAAATCTTTAAGCTCGTTGTTAAAACCATTGCTCGCAAACATGGCCTTTACGCAACCTTTATGGCGAAACCAAAATTTGGTATTGCTGGATCAGGTATGCACTGTAATATGTCCTTGTTTGATGCAGAAGGAAATAATGCCTTCTTTGATCCAAATGATCCAAAAGGAATGCAGTTGTCAGAAACGGCCTACCATTTTCTTGGCGGTTTGATTAAGCATGCCTACAACTATACTGCCATCATGAACCCAACAGTTAACTCATACAAACGTTTGGTTCCAGGTTATGAAGCCCCTGTTTACATTGCTTGGGCTGGTCGTAACCGTTCGCCACTTGTGCGCGTGCCTGCTTCACGTGGTATGGGAACTCGTCTTGAGTTGCGTTCAGTGGATCCGATGGCAAACCCATATATCGCGATGGCTGTACTGTTGGAAGTTGGTTTGCATGGTATTGAAAATAAAATTGAAGCACCAGCTCCTATCGAAGAAAATATCTACATCATGACAGCAGAAGAGCGCAAGGAAGCTGGTATTACAGACCTTCCATCAACCCTTCACAACGCTTTGAAAGCTCTGACTGAAGATGAGGTTGTCAGAGCGGCTCTCGGAGAACATATCTATACTAGTTTCCTTGAAGCCAAACGAATCGAATGGGCAAGTTATGCAACCTTCGTTTCACAATGGGAAATTGATAATTATTTAGACCTTTACTAATACTAATATAGAAGAAAGATTGCCTGAGGGCAGTCTTTTTTCTTGCTTTTTATATCGAGGTGTGATATATTTTATATAACGAAGTGCGATATATCGAACTGAATAGGAGGTGGTTATAAATGGAATTGACGGATAAGATTCGTCGAGTTTATCTTCCAATGACGGAAACGGGTTTTTATATCTTGTTCTGTCTGCAAAAGGAGCGTCATGGTTATAGTATTACGCAAAAAGTTAAGGAAATGACAGATTCGCAAGTCTGGATTAGTCCTGGAACTATGTATGGAACCTTGTCAAAGATGGAAAAGGATGGCTTGATTTCCTTTGTTCGTGAAGAGGAAAAACGGAAAATCTATCAGATTACAGACTTGGGACGCAAAGTCTTAGGTATTGAATTGAAGCGTATTGAACGGCTCTATAGAAACAGTCGGGAGGAAGTATGATGGAAAAGAAAATTGTTTATCGAATTTTTACAATTGCGGATTATGAGAGGGAGGCTCTATACTTTAGAGAAATGCATGCTAAGGGCTGGAAACTTAGGAAAGTAAGCTATTCTATCTTATTGTTTGTAGTTAAGTATACCTTTGAAAAATGTCAGCCTGAGCAAGTGTCTTATCAGTTGGACTTTTATCCCATGAAAAAATCAGAGAGAACCTCCTATTTACAACTATTTAAAGATTGTGGCTGGGAGCATATTACAGACTTTAATAGTTTTTCCTATTTTAGAAAAGCACGTTCTGAAGTTGAATCGTCTGCAGAGTTTGAAATTTATAACGATGCTACTAACAAGTTGGATATGGTTAATCGCATTTTAAGACTGCGACTAGTACCGAGTTTGCTTTTGCTAGCCATACATATACCATTCCTATTTATATTGCTCGATAGAAGTAATACGTTTGATCTATGGAAATTTCTTGTGGTTGGGCTAGATATTTTCTTGTCTTTAATCCTTTTGTTAATGGTTGTCTATATTAGCTGGAAGTTATGGCATAAAAAGAAGGAATTATCAGATTTATGATAGGGTAGGTATGTTTAAAATTGGAGGGGAAGTCATGATAAATAAAAAGCGATTTCGGGTTTTCACTATTCTTGATTTGGACAAGGAAGAAGAATATTTACATGAGATGCATTTGAAGGGGTGGAGATATAGAACGAGTTGTTTTGGTTTGTTCTATTTTGACCAATGTCAACCAGACGATGTCATCTACTGTATCTATGATTCTAGATTTCTTAAAAAATATAAGCATGAACTGCAAGATTTTAGAAATAGAGGTTGGGAATTGATAGGAGCAGGTTCTTGTACGATTCTTCGTAAATCGTCTTCTGATTTACTTCCAGAGGATCAAGTCTATATGAGCAAGGAACTTAGGTGGGAAGTTATGCGAAATAGACTTCGTTCATGTACAGTTGCTTTCTCAGGTGGTCTTGTTGTTTGTATGAGTTTATTTAAAGAAGAACTTTCTATATCTTTCTTTATTATTTTTCTTTTATATGCTTTTCTGATTTCTTATCTAATCCATGGTTTTTTCAGACTTAAAAGGAAATACCGAGTAGATGGAAGGTAGGGTTCTAGGTCTTCAGACTGATTTTTAGCACTCTTGATAAAAGAGTGCTAATTTTTTGAGTTTTTGTCTTGACATTCTCTTTTAAGGGTGTATAATAGAATCATAAGTTAGCACTTAGATGTATCGAGTGCTAATCGATCAGACAGAGAGGAGTGATGAGATGGTCACAGAGCGTCAGCAGGATATTTTAAATCTGATTATTGACATCTTTACCAAAACGCACGAACCTGTCGGATCCAAAGCCTTGCAAGAGTCTATTAACTCTAGCAGTGCAACTATTCGTAATGATATGGCAGCTCTAGAAAAGCAAGGTTTGCTTGAAAAGGCCCATACTTCAAGTGGTCGGATGCCAAGTGTTGCTGGTTTTCAGTACTATGTGAAACACTCACTGGATTTTGACCGACTAGCTGAAAATGAGGTATATGAGATTGTCAAAGCCTTTGATCAGGAATTCTTCAAATTGGAGGATATTCTGCAAGAGGCTGCTAATCTACTGACAGACCTGAGTGGCTGTACGGTAGTAGCACTGGATGTTGAGCCGAGCAGGCAACGTTTGACAGCCTTTGATATCGTTGTTTTGGGGCAACATACAGCCTTGGCAGTATTTACCCTAGACGAGTCTCGAACGGTTACCAGTCAGTTTCTGATTCCAAGAAACTTCTTGCAGGAGGATTTGCTGAAACTGAAGAGCATCATTCAGGAACGTTTCCTCGGTCACACTGTTCTAGATATTCACTACAAGATTCGGACGGAGATTCCGCAGATTATCCAGCGTTACTTTACAACAACGGATAATGTGATTGATCTCTTTGAACATATCTTTAAGGAAATGTTCAACGAAAACATTGTGGTGGCGGGCAAGGTTAATCTCTTGAATTTTGCCAATCTGGCAGCTTATCAGTTCTTTGACCAACCGCAAAAGGTGGCTCTGGAGATTCGTGAGGGGTTGCGTGAAGATCAGATGCAAAACGTCCGTGTTGCAGACAGTCAAGAGTCCTGTCTAGCTGACCTAGCGGTGATTAGTAGCAAGTTCCTCATTCCTTATCGGGGAGTTGGAATTCTAGCCATTATCGGTCCTGTTAATCTGGATTACCAACAGCTAATCAACCAAGTCAACGTAGTCAACCGTGTTTTGACAATGAAGTTGACAGACTTTTACCGCTACCTCAGCAGTAATCATTACGAAGTACATTAAGATTGAAATCATTAAAGGAGGCGAAAATGGCCCAAGATATAAAAAATGAAGAAGTAGAAGAAGTCCAAGAAGAGGAAGTTGTGGAAACGGTAGAAGAAACAACTCCTGAGAAGTCTGAGTTGGACTTGGCGAATGAACGTGCAGATGAGTTCGAAAATAAATACCTTCGCGCTCATGCAGAAATGCAAAATATACAACGCCGTGCCAATGAAGAGCGTCAAAACTTGCAACGTTATCGTAGCCAGGATTTGGCAAAAGCGATTCTCCCTTCTTTGGACAACCTTGAGCGTGCACTCGCAGTTGAAGGTTTGACAGATGATGTGAAGAAGGGATTGGAAATGGTGCAAGAAAGCTTGATTCACGCTTTGAAAGAAGAAGGAATCGAAGAAATCGCAGCTGATGGCGAATTTGACCATAACTATCATATGGCCATCCAAACTCTCCCAGCAGACGATGAACACCCAACAGATACCATCGCCCAAGTCTTCCAAAAAGGCTACAAACTCCATGACCGCATCCTACGCCCAGCCATGGTAGTGGTCTATAACTAGTTTAGAAAACTTGACAAAATTTGTCCGAAACGACAATAAACTATGAAGAAAGATAAGAGGCAAGCCGGAGGCTTGCAAGGAAGATATTTCCCGCCGTGGTGAAAGTTTCAGTAGCTTCTGCTACTGAAACAGGGGATTTTTGAGACAATAGGCTCAAAAATAAGTGATGAAATCCCGAAGGGAGTTGCTCACGTCCCCACCACTTAAGGGAAATATCAAAAATAGAAAATTAACTAACAAGGAGAAAAACACATGTCTAAAATTATCGGTATTGACTTAGGTACAACAAACTCAGCGGTTGCAGTTCTTGAAGGAACTGAATCAAAAATCATCGCAAACCCAGAAGGAAACCGCACAACTCCATCTGTAGTATCATTTAAAAACGGCGAAATCATCGTTGGTGATGCTGCAAAACGTCAAGCAGTTACAAACCCAGATACAGTTATCTCTATCAAATCTAAGATGGGAACTTCTGAAAAAGTTTCTGCAAACGGAAAAGAATACACTCCGCAAGAAATCTCAGCTATGATTCTTCAATACTTGAAAGGCTACGCTGAAGACTACCTTGGTGAAAAAGTGACTAAAGCAGTTATTACAGTTCCAGCTTACTTCAACGACGCTCAACGTCAAGCAACAAAAGACGCTGGTAAAATCGCTGGTCTTGAAGTAGAACGTATCGTCAACGAACCAACTGCAGCCGCTCTTGCTTATGGTTTGGACAAGACTGACAAAGAAGAAAAAATCTTGGTATTTGACCTTGGTGGTGGTACATTCGACGTATCTATCCTTGAATTGGGTGACGGTGTCTTCGACGTATTGTCAACTGCAGGGGACAACAAACTTGGTGGTGACGACTTTGACCAAAAAATTATCGACCACTTGGTAGCAGAATTCAAGAAAGAAAACGGTATTGACTTGTCTACTGACAAGATGGCAATGCAACGTTTGAAAGATGCAGCTGAAAAAGCTAAGAAAGACCTTTCTGGTGTAACTTCAACTCAAATCAGCTTGCCATTTATCACTGCTGGTGAAGCTGGACCTCTTCACTTGGAAATGACTTTGACTCGTGCAAAATTTGACGATTTGACTCGTGACCTTGTAGAACGTACAAAAGTTCCAGTTCGTCAAGCCCTTTCTGATGCAGGTTTGAGCTTGTCAGAAATCGACGAAGTTATCCTTGTTGGTGGTTCAACTCGTATCCCTGCCGTTGTTGAAGCTGTTAAGGCTGAAACTGGTAAAGAACCAAACAAATCAGTAAACCCTGATGAAGTAGTTGCTATGGGTGCTGCCATCCAAGGTGGTGTGATTACTGGTGATGTTAAAGACGTTGTCCTTCTTGACGTAACACCATTGTCACTTGGTATCGAAACAATGGGTGGAGTATTTACAAAACTTATCGATCGCAACACTACTATTCCAACATCTAAATCACAAGTCTTCTCAACTGCAGCAGACAACCAACCAGCCGTTGATATCCACGTTCTTCAAGGTGAACGCCCAATGGCAGCAGATAACAAGACTCTTGGACGCTTCCAATTGACAGATATTCCAGCTGCACCTCGTGGAATTCCTCAAATCGAAGTAACTTTCGACATCGACAAGAATGGTATCGTGTCTGTTAAGGCCAAAGATCTTGGAACTCAAAAAGAACAAACTATTGTGATCCAATCAAACTCAGGTTTGACTGACGAAGAAATCGACCGCATGATGAAAGATGCAGAAGCTAACGCTGAAGCAGATAAGAAACGTAAGGAAGAAGTTGACCTTCGTAACGAAGTAGACCAAGCAATCTTTGCGACTGAAAAGACAATCAAGGAAACTGAAGGCAAAGGCTTCGACGCAGAACGTGACGCTGCCCAAGCTGCCCTTGATGACCTTAAGAAAGCGCAAGAAGACAATAACTTGGACGACATGAAAGCAAAACTTGAAGCATTGAACGAAAAAGCTCAAGGCCTTGCTGTTAAACTCTACGAACAAGCTACAGCAGCGCAACAAGCTCAAGCAGGAGCAGAAGGGGCGCAAGCAACAGGAAACGCAGGCGATGACGTCGTAGACGGAGAGTTTACGGAGAAGTAAGATGAGTGTATTGGATGAAGAGTATCTAAAAAATACACGAAAAGTTTATAATGATTTTTGTAATAAAGCTGATAGTTATGAATCTGCAAAAGATTTTATAGATAATATTCCAGTAGTGTATTTGGCTAGGTATAAAGCAATTATTTTAGCTGAGCATGAAAGTTGTGTTAAAAATGATGAGGCGGTAAGGAATTTTGTTACTTCAGTATTGTTGTCAGCGCTAGTATCAGCACTAGTATCAGCAACCATACAAAAACCAGAATTTATAATATCGTTTATAATTGGCATGGTTTGGGTTGTCTGTGTTTTCCTTCTAATCTATTGGAATTTTATAGCCAATACTAAGAAGAGACAAAAATATATAAATGTTTGTGTGCTTATTGGATATTTAAAATCAAAATAAATTTGATTTAAGTTACTTCACTCATCCACAGAGGTTGCAATCCAGCCTCTGTTTTTCGATAAAATAGAGGATGTTGCGTATGAAAAAAGTACTTTGTATCATTTATCCTAATTTTTCTCTTTATGAGATAACCACTTTAACGAGTACTTTAGCTCTGTCTTTTGATATCACGATTGATTATGTCGCTTCTGAGAATTCGATGGTAGTCTCTGAGGATGGTTTGCCCTGTCAACCGACGAAAACATTGGATCAGCTCTGTATAGAAGATTATTCTTGTGTAATTTTGCCAGGAATGGTCAATATAGGTCCTGCTCTACAAGATGAGAAATTGATTTCGTTTTTGAGAAGTCTTAATGAGCAAGATATCCTAATTGTAGCCATTTCTTCAGCGCCCCTTTTATTGGCGAAAGCAGGCTTGTTGAACAACACGAAATTTACAGGTGGAATTTGGCAAAACTTCTTTGACTATTTTGAATTTCTTCCACGTGAGAATTTCCAACCGAAAGTTCTTGTCCAAGATAAACAAATCATTACGGCTATCGGTTTTGCACATCAAGAGTTTGCAAGAAAAGTGATTTTCGGTTTAGGGTTGGCAGAGAATACGGACAACTATTTTAAAGAACAGAACGAGTATGCTGAAGAGGATTTGATATTTACTCTATCAGATGAAGAGTTTAATCAAGTGAAGCAGAGTATAGAAAACAGCCTCTAAAGATTTACATGAAAATTATATAAAGGAACAAAGGTGTTCGTAACTGAACACGGGTTCCCAAATTTCTTACTCAATATAAAAGAAAGGAATTGAACCCGACCTAAATTCTCGGAAAAAAGATAAATCTGCCTAGGAGCATCGCTCCAGCGTCAGATTTCCTATTTTTCAGTCGAATTTTACGGTCTTGGTATCTTGTATGAACAATACTGAATTTTATGATCGTCTGGGGGTGTCAAAAAACGCTTCGGCAGACGAGATCAAAAAGGCTTATCGTAAGCTTTCGAAAAAATATCACCCAGATATCAATAAGGAGCCTGGTGCTGAGGAAAAGTACAAGGAAGTTCAGGAAGCTTATGAGACTTTGAGTGACGACCAAAAACGTGCTGCCTATGACCAATACGGTGCTGCTGGAGCCAACGGTGGCTTTGGTGGTGCAGGTGGTTTTGGCGGTTTCAATGGTGCAGGTGGCTTCGGTGGTTTTGAGGACATCTTCTCAAGTTTCTTTGGCGGTGGTGGTGCTTCGCGCAATCCAAACGCTCCTCGTCAGGGGGATGACCTCCAATACCGTGTGAATTTGACCTTTGAAGAAGCTATTTTTGGAGCTGAAAAAGAGGTTAAATACAATCGTGAAGCAAGCTGTAGTACATGTAATGGTTCTGGTGCTAAGCCAGGAACAAGTCCAGTCACTTGTGGACGCTGTCATGGTGCTGGTGTCATTAACGTCGATACGCAGACTCCGCTTGGTATGATGCGTCGCCAAGTAACCTGTGATGTCTGTCACGGTCGCGGAAAAGAAATCAAAGATCCATGTACAACATGTCACGGAACAGGGCATGAAAAACAAGCGCATAGCGTACATGTCAAAATTCCTGCTGGTGTGGAAACTGGTCAACAAATTCGCCTAGCTGGTCAAGGTGAAGCTGGATTTAACGGTGGACCTTATGGTGACTTGTATGTAGTGGTTTCTGTGGAAGCCAGCGACAAGTTTGAACGTGAAGGAACCACTATCTTCTACAATCTCAACCTCAACTTTGTCCAAGCAGCTCTTGGTGATACAGTTGATATCCCAACGGTTCACGGTGATGTTGAATTGGTTATCCCAGAGGGAACTCAGACTGGTAAGAAATTCCGTCTACGTGGCAAGGGAGCTCCGAGCCTTCGTGGTGGTGCAGTTGGTGACCAATATGTTACCGTTAATGTCGTAACACCGACAGGCTTGAACGACCGTCAAAAAGCAGCCTTGAAAGAATTCGCAGCTGCTGGTGATTTGAAAGTCAATCCAAAGAAAAAGGGCTTCTTTGACCATATTAAAGATGCCTTTGAAGGAGAATAATACTCTTCGAAAATCTCTTCAAACCGTGTCAACGTCGTCTTGCCGTATATATGTGACTGACTTCGTCAGTCTTATCTACAACCTCAAAACAGTGTTTGAGCAAGCTGCGGCTAGTTTCTTAGTTTGCTCTTTGATTTTCATTGAGTATAAATCAAATACTTTCCCAGACTTTCCGCCGTAATGAAAACACCTGAAACCGTTTGATTTCAGGTGTTCGGAAACTTTGAGACCTAGGCTCAAAGTTTAGGTATGGAACTTCGAAGAAGGTCGCTACCGTCCGTCATTACTTAAGGAAAGTCTTAAAAAATCTATAAACTAAAAAGAGCCAATTGGCTCTTTTTACTTATCTTCGATTTCCTGTGTTTCTTTGATAACAGCTAGTCTAGTCTGGATATCCTTTTCCAAGACCTTAAACTTGTAAGTCAGGTCTTCTTGGTATTCCTTGATGAGTTCTTTTTGCTGGTCAATGATTTGCAGGCTATTTTGGATAATATCCACATCGTCCTTGATAGCTTGAACGCGGTCAGTGGTATTCAAGACTTCATCTGTGATGGTTTGGCGATTTTTTGTGACCAGATAACTTCCGGCCGCAGCTCCTGCAAATAGCAGTAGGTTGGATAATTTCATGGCAACTCCTTAGGCGTTTTTGATGATTTCAGCGACTTGAGCGAGTTTGTCAAAGTCTGGTTCGTGGGCGATAAAATCAATCTTGAGGTCATCGTCCGCACTGTAGCGAGGCACGAGGTGAACGTGGGTATGAAAGACGGTTTGCCCTGCGATTTCTTCACAGTTGGCAATGATATTCATACCAGCAGCCTTGGTAGCTTTCATAACTTTTTGAGCCACTTTTGGTACTTGAGCAAAGAGTTGGCTGGCGCTAGTAGCGTCCATTTCCAAAAGATTACGATAGTGTTCTTTTGGCACGACCAAGGTATGTCCTGGTGTCACTTGAGAGATATCAAGAAAGGCAAGAACCTGCTCATCTTCATATACTTTTGAAGCAGGAATTTCCCCTGCGATGATTTTACAAAAAATGCAATCTGACATAAAATCTACCTCTACTGTATTGAATTTTGATATAATATAGCTACATTATACCAGATTTGGAGAAAATATGTTAGAAATTAAAAACCTGACAGGTGGCTATGTCCATGTCCCTGTCTTGAAAGATGTGTCCTTTACTGTTGAAAGTGGACAGTTGGTCGGTCTGATTGGTCTCAATGGTGCTGGGAAATCGACGACTATTAATGAGATTATCGGTCTTTTGACACCTTATAGCGGCTCCATCAATATCAATGGTCTAACCCTGCAAGAAGATGCAACGAACTATCGCAAGCAAATTGGCTACATTCCCGAGACACCTAGCTTGTATGAGGAATTGACCCTCAGAGAGCATATCGAAACGGTTGCTATGGCTTATGGTATTGAGCAGAAACTGGCTTTTGATCGAGTAGAACCTTTGTTAAAAATGTTCCGTCTGGACCAGAAATTAGACTGGTTTCCTGTTCATTTTTCAAAAGGGATGAAGCAGAAGGTCATGATTATCTGTGCTTTTGTGGTGGATCCAAGTCTCTTTATCGTGGATGAGCCTTTCCTTGGTCTCGATCCGTTGGCTATTTCTGACTTGATTCAGCTTTTGGAAGTGGAAAAGCAAAAGGGCAAGTCCATTCTCATGAGTACCCACGTGCTGGATTCGGCGGAGAAGATGTGTGATGCCTTTGTCATTCTCCACAAGGGGGAAGTGCGTGCCAAGGGAAATCTCCTGCAATTGCGCGAAGCCTTTGACATGCCTGAGGCTAGTTTGAATGATATTTACTTGGCTCTGACCAAAGAGGAGGAGCTATGAAAGACTTGTTTTTAAAGAGAAAGCAGGCTTTTCGTAAGGAGTGTGTCGGTTATCTGCGCTATGTTCTCAATGACCACTTTGTCTTGTTCCTGCTAGTCCTGCTGGGCTTTCTAGCCTACCAGTACAGTCAACTCTTGCAACATTTTCCTGAAAATCATTGGCCTATCCTTTTGTTTGTAGGAATTACGTCTGTTTTACTTTTGCTTTGGGGAGGAATTGCCACCTATATGGAGGCTCCAGACAA
The DNA here is from genome assembly GCF_002096835.1 of Streptococcus mitis. GTDB lineage: Bacteria > Bacillota > Bacilli > Lactobacillales > Streptococcaceae > Streptococcus > Streptococcus mitis_W. The sequence continues at coordinate 89,970 of NZ_NCVG01000018.1, forward strand.
GCTCTTTCTCTTAGTTGGAGAAGAGGAAATCAAGCTCCATCTCAAGCGTCAAACTGGCATTTCCCTAGTCTTTTGGCTCTTTGTCCAGACCCTTTTCTTGCTGTTATTTGCGCCCTTATTTTTAGCAATGGGTTATGGTTTGCCTGTTTTTCTGGTCTATGTGCTTTTGTTTGGGTTAGGTAAATATTTCCTCTTTCGTCAAAAGGCCAGCAAATGTTTCACGGAAACTGGACTGGACTGGGACTATGTCATTTCCCAAGAAAGCAAGCGCAAGCAAGTCTTACTTCGTTTCTTTGCCCTCTTTACGCAGGTCAAGGGAATTTCAAACAGCGTCAAGCGTCGTGCCTATCTGGACTTTATCCTAAAGGCTGTTCAGAAGGTGCCTGGAAAGATTTGGCAAAATCTCTATCTGCGTTCTTATCTACGAAATGGAGACCTCTTTGCTCTCAGTCTTCGTCTGCTCTTGCTGTCCATACTGGCGCAGGTTTTTATCGAGCAAGCTTGGATTGCGACAGCAGTGGTAGTTCTCTTTAACTACCTCTTGCTCTTCCAGTTGCTGGCCCTCTATCATGCCTTTGACTACCAGTATTTGACCCAACTCTTTCCACTGGACAAGGGGCAAAAGGAAAGAGGCTTGCAGGCGGTAGTACGAGGATTGACCAGTTTTGTTTTACTTGTGGAATTAGTTGTTGGGTTGATTACCTTCCAAGAAAAACTAGCCCTTCTAGCCTTACTGGGAGCTGGTTTGGTTTTACTAGTCTTGTACTTACCTTATCAGGTCAAACGTCAGATGCAGGACTAAGATGCTTATATGATATTAAAAAAGAAGTTGAGATCAGTTTGTATCAACTTCTTTTATTTTCTACAAGATAATGGTTGGTCCGTAGAGACTCAACTTGGTCTTGACTTGGTCAAAGTGGAAGCGGTCATAGGCCCGCCAAGCGGCGCGAGTAGGAGCATCTGGATTGAGAGCACTGAGTCCCATGAGAAGACTGGAAGTCTGGTAAAATTTTTCCAGTTCAATCAAGACTCGATTATCCACTGTTTCAGCCTTGGCTAGAAAACCAAGAATAGAGTTTAATTGCTCCTGAAAGCGGACGTCGTCAGCGCTTGCCTGTCTGCATGCTTGATAGGCTTTGTTTAAGTCAGTAATCAAAGTCTGAGCTCTTTTGATAGGGTCTGTATCTGTCATGAAAATTCCTCCTTTAATCTGGGTGCTAGTCTTGATTCTAGCAATTGTATTTTGATACTGTCAGTCTATCATTTTTATCTCCTTTTTCACCATCAAATCTTTAATTGTCCTTGAAATTTCCTGAATGGTACTGTTAAGATTTTATGATAAAATAGTGGTAAGATTATCATGCTTATTTGAGGAACAAGATACCCTTCAGGAGCGTTAAAGGCCTGTTTAAGATTTGGTGGGCTTGTGTCATAGTATTTTTGCTATTCTCTTTTTAGGAAGAAATTGAAACAAGGAGACTAAGAAGATGAGAATATTTGTTTTAGAAGATGATTTTTCCCAACAGACTAGGATTGAAACGACGATTGAAAAACTCTTGAAGGAACATCATATCACTCCCAGTTCTTTTGAAGTTTTTGGCAAACCAGATCAACTGCTGGCAGAGGTGCATGAGAAGGGAGCCCATCAGCTATTCTTTTTGGATATTGAGATTCGAAATGAGGAGATGAAGGGGCTGGAAGTGGCTAGAAAAATTCGGGATCGAGATCCTTATGCTCTCATCGTCTTTGTGACGACTCACTCGGAGTTTATGCCTCTATCTTTTCGCTACCAAGTGTCTGCTCTGGACTACATTGATAAGGCCTTGTCAGCAGAGGAGTTTGAATCTCGGATCGAGACAGCCCTTCTCTATGCCAATAGTCAAGACAGTAAAAGTCTGGCGGAAGATTGCTTTTACTTTAAATCAAAATTTGCCCAATTCCAGTATCCTTTTAAAGAGGTCTACTATCTCGAAACATCGCCCAGAGCCCATCGTGTTATTCTCTATACTAAGACGGATAGGTTGGAATTTACAGCGAGTTTAGAGGAGGTTTTCAAGCAGGACCCCCGTCTCTTGCAGTGCCACCGCTCTTTTCTCATCAATCCTGCAAATGTGGTTCGTTTGGATAAGAAAGAAAAACTCCTTTTCTTTCCCAATGGTGGAAGTTGTCTAATCGCGCGTTATAAGGTCAGGGAAGTGTCTGAGACTATCAATAACTTACATTGAGCTAGGAGAGTTTATGAATATTGCTTGGATATTATTGTATACACTTGTTACTCATGGACTAGAAATTGTCATTTTCTTTAAGGTGGATGGAATTGGTCTCACTTTTGAGAGGATTTTTAAAGCTTTTCTTTTTAAGATACTGTTGGCCTTTGTTTTTTTAATGATTGGCTATATGGTAGGAGATAGTTTCCTATTTTATTTTATGGAACCCTTGTACGGCATAGGCTTGTCTTTCTTATTGTTGAGAGGGCTTCCTAAAAAACTCCTTTTCTTTTATGGTCTCTTTCCAATGATATTGGTGAATCTCTTTTATAGAGGGGTCTACTATTTTGTGCTTCCATTTTTGGGACAAGAAATTGTAGATAAAGATAGCAATCCTATCTTTTTATTGATGACGATATTCGTTTGCTTCATAGTTTTAGTCTTTTTGAAATGGTTGGACTATGATTTCACTAACTTGAGAAAGGAGATTCTAGATAAAGCTTTTCAACAGTCCCTGACTAAGATTAACTGGATAATGGGGGCTTACTATCTAGTGATGCAAAATCTGTCTTTCTTTGAATATGAACAAGGTATTCAATCAAAGACTGTTCGCCATCTCATCCTAGTGTTTTACCTCCTCTTTTTTATGGGGGTTATCAAGAAATTAGATACCTATTTGAAGGACAAACTCCGTGAGAGACTGGACCAAGAGCAGGTCTTGCGCTATAGAGATATGGAGCGCTATAGTCGACATATAGAGGAACTTTACAAGGAAGTACGGAGCTTTCGCCATGATTATAGCAACCTCTTGACTAGTTTACGTCTGGGCATTGAAGAGGAGGACATGGAGCAGATAAAAGAGGTCTACGACTCCGTCTTAAAGGATTCTAGTGAAAAATTGCAGGACAATAAATATGACCTAGGCCGATTGGTGAATATTCGTGATAAAGCCCTCAAAAGTCTTCTAGCAGGGAAATTTCTAAAAGCTAGAGATAAGAAGATTGTCTTTAATGTCGAAGTTCCTGAGGAGATTCAGGTCGAGGGGATGAGTCTACTTGATTTTCTAACCATTGTGTCTATCCTTTGTGACAACGCTATTGAAGCTAGTGTAGAGGCCAGTCAACCTCACGTTTCAATTGCCTTTTTAAAAAATGGAGCACAGGAGACCTTTATCATTGAAAACTCCATCAAAGAAGAGAGCATCGATATTTCTGAAATCTTCTCCTTTGGAGCCAGTTCTAAAGGGGAGGAGAGAGGAGTTGGTCTCTATACCGTCATGAAAATTGTGGAAAGTCATCCCAATACCAGTCTCAATACCACCTGCAAAAATCAAGTCTTTCGTCAGGTTTTAACGGTTCACTCGATGTCAGTTGATGATTAGAAGACTTGTGTAAAAAAGTACTACCTGTAGTCATCAATTAAAATGCCATAGTATATGAGGTATCCTATATGAATAAGAAATCCTTTTTTATCATCTGTTCTACGTTGATTATAGCATCGAATCTTCTCATGATTTCCGTGGTGAATAAGGGAGAAGAAACGGGGAGCAACCTGTTTGTGATTGCTATAGCCTGTGTTATGTTACCAGCCTTTTTATATGCAGTTGAAAACAGACTTACTTCAATGGTAAGAGTAGAATCAATACTCCTGATTCAGTTGACAGTTATATCCCTACTCCGTCTTATCAACAGAATAGGGAGTACGCCTGAAATCCTCAACATTATCATTACCCTTATCGCTTTGGCAAGTGGGACAGCTGCTATTCTTGTTGCAATCATGAGAATATATGAGAACAGACGGAAGTGAGGGTGAGTAGTTTTCTATTTTGTATTTTCACATTGTTAAGTTTCCATAGGGCAAGTATGTTTTTCATGCTTGCTTTTTTTTATTTTTAACAATTCAAGATGTTTTGATGACCATTTATGATTTGAGCGATCCAAGGTCAAAATGAGTGCTATACTAGCAGTGTAAAGGTTCTAGCTCAACAAACATTCAGGAGGAAATTTTATGAAGAAAAAAATACTGATTATTTTCGTTCTATATCTGATCATGTCTATCCTTCTTTATCCGCTTAGGGAGAGTATTTGGTATCATCTATTTTATACCATAGCCTATGTGATTGCAGCTATGATTTATTTTGCTATCATGAAAAAGAAAGGAGAAAAGAAATGAAAACTTTTCTTGCTAAAAAACGGAACATCTTTCTTGCAAGATTGTTCCTAGGTCAGTTGCCTTTGCTTGTCTCTACTTATTTATTTCTATCTCGTCAGTTTTTAAATTTTTCCTTGGTTTTCCAATTTCTTTTAGTGGTTATTAACTTGGCTTCTATTTTGGTCACTGTTTACCTCACTAGAGAAATGAGGATAAGAAAGTTTGAAGATGATGATTTGGTTAGTCCTAGAACCAATCAACTTATGTTCATCGGCTTGACAGGCTTTATGTCTATTATTTGTTTGTATAGAGGTATCACAGCAGGAGAATCCTACCAACAACTAATCGCTTATATTGGCGCTGTTCTCTGCTTAATCATCATGCTTCTGCTTATTTGGGGCTTGAAGTATTATAAAAAGTAGTTTGCCTTCCTCTTCTAATAGAATTTTTGATTAGAAGGCTCTATTAAACTGTCCGTGAAATAAGTAAATGGAGGTATTTAAAATGAAATATAGATTATTTCTTGTTATTTTCTTGAGTAGTATTTTGAATATTCTTTTAGGGACATTTTTACAAATCTCTAATGAATCGATTGGGTGGCTTGTTCTTTACAGTGCCTTGTTTGAAGCAGGAGTTTTTCTTCTTACCAATAAAGGGTTTGCGGTCCAAATCAAGGAGGCAGACATTCAAAACCGTTTTAAATTTATTTTTAGGAAAACGATATGGTTTCAAATTCTTTTGCTTATCTTTGTGATGATTAAACTTTATCTTGGTTTGGATGCGAGGTTGATTTTATTCTATGGACATATTTTCATTGTCTTTAATGCTTTAATATATCTATTATCTAGCAGTCGGATTAGTCTTAAAAAGAGCAAACTGTCCTCTTAATCTTGCAGCAGTAGATCCTAGCAAGGGGAGGTATTAGGCTAGCTGTTGTCTTGTAGATAGTGGGGAGGATTCATATGAAAAAATATCCTATTCTTTTCAAAATGAGTGCTATTCTTTCTTATTTGTTTCTGTTTTTCGGACTGTTTGAGATAACCCAATTTTGGAGCAATTAAATGGTAAGTGGTCTATTATACATCTTTCAAAACCATGTAGTCCTTATGGTATAGGGGGAACTCCAAACTCATGTAATGGTATTTAAAAAGGATTGAAGATATGAAGGCAAAATATGGGAATCAAATTGTTGATGTTTGGGAAATTGGTCAAGCAACTCCTAAACCAAGTTGGGTAGAGGAAGCTTTTCAAAAAAATTATATGGTTTGGTTGGATAATCATGTGCGCATTTTAATGGCAGGTCTTAACACTTCTCTCGTAACGAATATCAAGTTTGGTTTAGTTGGAACAGTTGGAGGAGGATTCGCTGGTTATGGGATGTATGTTCTCGGTTATCCAGGTGATTATATAGATATCACCAATCATAGAGTTGTTTCTGCTAAAACATTTCACAAAAGTTATCAAATTTTAGAAAATGATTAGATATCATTTAATTGTAATGGAGAAAGCTATGAAAAAACATCCTATTCTTTTCAAAGCGAGTGCAATTCTTTCTTATTTGTTTCTGTTTTTCGGATTGTTTTGGACAACCCAATTTTGGAGCAATTATTGGGAGTTCTCGTCTTGGGTAGGAAATCTTATCTGGATTCGAAACATCATCAGCCTTCTCTTTATCTGCTTTATGATTTGGATTTTGGTCAGGTCGGGCCATGCTTATCTCTTTCGTATCCCTAGAAAAAAGTGGTTGAGCTATTCCGTCCTGACGGTGTTAGCAGCTGTTGTGCTTATCTGTTTTAACTATCTGACAGCTAAACACGTTCAGGGAACCAATGAAGGGTGGAATTTGTTTATTGCCTATAGTGAGACAAATTTTGCGGAGTTTGGTGTTTACCTAACCTTAATCGTACTAGGACCTCTGATGGAAGAATTGGTATGTAGAGGACTGCTTCAACATGCCTTCTTTAAGAATTCGAGGTGGAGGCTGGATCTTCTCTTTCCGTCATTCTTATTTGCCTTACCTCACTTTTCTAGCATGCCAAGTCTCGCAGATATTTTTGTCTATACGACAGTAGGTTTTCTATATGCCTGGCTGACACGTTATACGAAGAGTATCTATCCTTCTTATTCGATTCATATTGTTAATAATATCATCGCAAACTTACCATTTTTGCTCACTTTTCTACATAGGGTCTTGGGGTGAAAAACCAAAAGGCTTGCTTTTTAGCCATAGAGGAGGTCATCATGTATAAACACTTATTTTTCCTAGATTCCAAAACCTTAGACTGGTTGACACCTTATATTCTAGTCTTGGCTTCTGACACCATTGCCTTTAATGTTTTTGTGCTAACTTTTGTATCTGTTGTGGTCTTTTATTTCCTAAATCCCATGCTATCTTTAATGGCTATCTTCTTAGGGGCTGGCTATGTGGTCGGATTTTGGTTACTCAAATGGTTTGTTTTGGAAAGACTAGAGCTAAAGGATGACTTGTAGGGAAGTCTGTTTGTTGAGGAGGCTAGTTTTATGGAGTTTTTTGATAAATTTCATGCCTTTTGTTTTGGATTTTTAGTACTAATAATTGTAATCACAGTTCCATATACGATTAACCATGGGGATTTTTTTCAAAATGAATCTGAACTGATTATTGTAAGTCTTCTAGTAACCTCGCTGAGTGTTGTTTATGCTAGACAGTTTGAAATGATTTCTTTTGGGATGTTAAGCAAGAAACAACTTTTGCTTTTCATTGCAATCTTTCTTCTAAGCGTTCTTGAGACGCTAGTTTATATTCATTTCTTCGCTGTTTCTTCTGGCGCAGGAGTTCAACACTTGGCGGAAGTCAGCAGAGGAATTTCCCTGTCTTTGATTTTGACTTCCTCAGTTTTTGGACCCATCCAGGAGGAACTCATTTTCAGAGGACTTCTTCAAGGTGCGGTTTTTGACAACTCTTGGTTAGGGCTTGTGCTGACATCCTCTCTCTTTTCTTTCATGCATGGACCTTCTAATGCCCTTTCGTTTATTTTTTATCTACTTGGGGGCTTGTTGCTGGGCTTTGCTTATAAAAAGAGCCAAAATCTATGGGTCTCCACTTTAGTTCATATGTTTTACAATGCTTGGCCACTCTTATATTATTTATAAAAATGATGAAAAGGTAAGTAGAAGATTATGCTTGCCTTTTCTTTCTATAATGATACCCAAGCCAATCCAGAGGCTTTTCTTTGAGAATCGGGTGTGGAGCGGTTGACGAATAGGCCAAAAACTAGTAGAATAGTAAGGAAACTTTATACGGAGGAAAGAAATGGATTTGGGTGATAATGAGCTAACACTGACTCCCATACCTGGGAAAAGTGGCAAGGCTTATATGGGTAGCTATCCTGATGGGAAGCGTATCTTTGTAAAAATGAACACCTCTCCAATCCTACCTGGTCTAGCTAGAGAACAAATTGCTCCACAATTATTATGGAGTCGCCGTTTGGCAGATGGGCGTGATATGTGTGCTCAAGAATGGTTGACAGGCAAGATATTGACCCCCTATGATATGAATCGTAAACAAATCGTCAATATCTTAACCCGTCTTCATCGCTCACGTCCGTTGATGACACAGTTGAGTCGTTTGGGCTATGCCATGGAAACACCTGTAGATTTACTACAGTCTTGGCAAGAAACGGCTCCAGATGCTTTGCGTAAAAATCATTTTATCAGTGAAGTGATGGCTGATTTACGTCAGACTATTCCAGGATTTAGAGAGGACTATGCGACCATTGTCCATGGAGATGTACGACATAGTAATTGGATTGAGACAGATAGTGGCTTGATTTATTTGGTAGATTGGGATTCGGTTCGCTTGACCGACCGCATGTTTGATGTAGCTCACATGCTCTGCCATTATATTCCAGAACATCAGTGGAAGGAATGGTTGACCTACTACGGTTATAAGTACAATCAAACGGTATTAACTAAATTGTATTGGTACGGTCAATTGTCTTACTTGAGCCAGATTTCCAAGTATTATATGAACCAAGATTTAGAAAATGTCAATCGGGAGATTCATGGCTTGCGTCACTTCCGAGACAAGTATGGAAAGAGAAGATGAGAGTTAGAAATCGTAAAGGGGCGACAGAATTACTAGAGGCAAATCCCCAGTATGTGATCCTCAATCCCTTGGAAGCCAAGGGGAAATGGCGGGACTTGTTTGGTAATGATAATCCCATTCATGTGGAAGTTGGAAGTGGAAAGGGTGCCTTTGTTTCAGGTATGGCCAAGCAAAACCCTGACATCAACTATATCGGGATTGATATTCAAAAGTCTGTTTTGAGCTACGCTTTGGACAAGGTGCTTGAAGTTGGAGTACCTAACATCAAGCTCTTGTGGGTAGATGGTTCTGACTTGACTGACTACTTTGAAGACGGTGAGATTGATCGCTTGTATCTGAATTTTTCAGATCCATGGCCTAAAAAACGCCATGAAAAGCGTCGTTTGACCTACAAGACCTTCTTGGACACCTTCAAGCGTATCTTGCCTGAAAATGGAGAAATTCATTTCAAAACAGATAACCGTGGCTTGTTTGAGTACAGTCTAGTGAGCTTTTCTCAGTATGGCATGAAACTCAATGGTGTCTGGCTAGACTTACATGCCAGTGATTTTGAAGGCAATGTCATGACAGAATACGAGCAAAAATTCTCCAATAAGGGGCAAGTTATCTACCGAGTTGAGGCAGAATTTTAAAAAATAGCCTGAAATCAGGCTGTATAAGTGCTTTTGCTTTACATAAGTTGGCAAACGTGCTATACTAATAGTAAGAATATGAGAAAGAGAGGCGGGGAAATATCTTCGCCTCTTGCTTATGAGGAGGTGGACGCAATCGCAACAATCGTAGAATTAGTCAGAGAAGTTGTAGAACCTGTCATCCAAGAGCCTTTCGAACTCGTGGATATCGAGTATGGAAAGATTGGCAGTGACATGATTCTCAGTATTTTTGTAGATAAACCTGAAGGAATTACCTTGAACGACACGGCAGACTTGACAGAAATGATCAGTCCTGTCCTAGATACCATCAAGCCAGATCCCTTCCCAGAACAATATTTCCTAGAAATCACCAGTCCAGGCTTGGAACGTCCTTTGAAAACCAAGGATGCCGTTGCTGGAGCGGTTGGGAAATACATCCATGTCGGGCTCTACCAAGCCATCGATAAGCAAAAGGTCTTTGAAGGAACCTTGGTGGCCTTTGAAGAGGACGAGTTGACCATGGAATATATGGACAAGACGCGTAAGAAAACCGTCCAAATTCCATACAGTTTAGTATCAAAAGCACGTTTAGCAGTTAAATTATAGAAAAAGAAAGGATAGCTTTTGAGAATTCAAAAGCGAAGAAAACATGAGTAAAGAAATGCTAGAGGCCTTCCGCATTTTGGAAGAAGACAAGGGAATCAAAAAAGAAGATATCATCGACGCAGTAGTAGAGTCGCTTCGTTCCGCTTATCGCAGACGCTATGGTCAATCAGACAGTGTAGCTATTGACTTCAACGAAAAAACAGGTGACTTTACAGTTTATACTGTCCGTGAAGTGGTTGATGAAGTATTTGATAGCCGTTTGGAAATCAGCTTGAAAGATGCTCTTGCCATTAATTCAGCCTATGAACTTGGTGATAAAATCAAGTTTGAAGAAGCACCTGCTGAGTTTGGTCGTGTAGCAGCCCAATCTGCTAAACAAACCATCATGGAAAAAATGCGCAAGCAAACACGTGCTATCACTTACAATACTTACAAAGAACATGAGCAAGAAATCATGTCTGGTACAGTAGAGCGTTTTGACAACCGCTTCATCTATGTCAACCTTGGCAGCATCGAAGCCCAATTGTCAAAACAAGACCAAATCCCTGGAGAAGTTTTTGCTTCTCATGATCGTATCGAAGTGTATGTCTACAAGGTTGAAGACAACCCTCGTGGTGTCAACGTCTTTGTTAGCCGTAGCCATCCAGAAATGATCAAACGCTTGATGGAGCAAGAAATTCCAGAAGTTTATGATGGAACTGTTGAAATCATGAGCGTAGCTCGTGAAGCTGGTGACCGTACTAAGGTTGCAGTTCGTAGCCATAATCCAAACGTGGACGCTATCGGTACAATCGTTGGACGCGGTGGTGCTAACATCAAGAAAATCACTAGCAAATTCCACCCAGCTCGTTACGATGCCAAGAGCGACCGTATGGTCCCAATCGAAGAAAATATCGACGTTATCGAGTGGGTAGCAGATCCAGCTGAATTTATCTACAATGCCATCGCTCCTGCTGAGGTTGACCAAGTTATCTTTGATGAAAACGACAGCAAACGTGCCTTGGTGGTCGTTCCTGATAACAAGCTTTCTCTTGCTATCGGTCGTCGTGGACAAAACGTTCGCTTGGCAGCTCACTTGACTGGTTACCGTATCGATATCAAGTCTGCTAGCGAATTTGAAGCCATGGAAGAAGCTGGTTCGGTAGATTTGGGATCAGAAAACGATACTGTAGAAGAATAAAAGCTGCTAGAGGAGGGAAAGATGAAAACGAGAAAAATCCCTTTGCGCAAGTCTGTTGTGTCTAACGAAGTGATTGATAAACGTGATTTGCTCCGCATTGTCAAAAACAAGGAAGGACAAGTCTTTATCGATCCGACAGGCAAGGCCAACGGCCGTGGCGCTTATATCAAGATAGACAATGCAGAAGCCTTAGAGGCGAAAAAGAAGAAGGTCTTTAACCGCAGCTTTAACATGGAAGTGGATGAAAGCTTTTATGACGAGTTGATCGCTTATGTAGATCACAAAGTGAAAAGAAGAGAGTTAGGACTTGAATAAGCAAAAGATAAGTAATCTCTTGGGACTCGCTCAGCGAGCAGGCAGGGTCATCTCGGGTGAAGAATTGGTGGTCAAAGCCATTCAAGACGGCAAGGCCAAGTTGGTCTTTCTAGCCTATGATGCAGGACCCAATCTAACCAAGAAGATTCAAGATAAAAGTCATTATTATCAAGTAGAAATTGTAACCGTGTTTTCAACACTGGAATTAAGCATAGCAGTCGGGAAATCGAGAAAGGTTTTGGCTGTAACAGATGCTGGATTTACAAAGAAAATGAGGTCTCTTATGGAATAGAAGAGGAGGACATGATTTGTCTAAGAAAAGATTGTACGAAATCGCAAAAGAACTTGGAAAAGAAAGTAAAGAAGTTGTAGCGCGTGCAAAAGAGTTGGGCTTGGATGTGAAAAGCCACTCATCAAGTGTGGAAGAAGCTGTCGCTGCAAAAATCGCTGCCAGCTTTAAGTCCGCAGCTGCTCCGAAAGTAGAAGCAAAACCTGCAGCACCAAAAGCAAGTGCAGAAAAGAAAGCCGAAAAATCTGAGCCAGCTAAACCAGCTGTAGCTAAGGAAGAGGCAAAAGCGGCTGAGCCAGTTGCTTCTAAAACAGAAAAAGCAGCGGCTAAACCGCAAAGCCGTAATTTCAAGGCTGAGCGTGAAGCTCGTGCCAAAGAGCAGGCAGAACGACGCAAGCAAAATAAAGGCAATAACCGTGACCAACAACAAAACGGAAATCGTCAGAAAAACAACGGCCGTAATGGTGGAAAACAAGGTCAAGGCAACCGTGACAATCGTCGCTTTAATGACCATGCTAAGAAACAGCAAGGTCAACAAAATCGTGGAAATGAGCGCCGTCAACAAGAGGACAAACGTCCAAATCAAGCGGCTCCACGTATTGACTTTAAAGCTCGTGCAGCAGCCCTAAAAGCAGAGCAAAATGCAGAGTACGCACGTTCAAGTGAGGAACGCTTCAAGCAGTATCAGGCTGCTAAAGAAGCCTTGGCTCAAGCTAACAAACGCAAGGAACCAGAGGAAATCTTTGAAGAAGCTGCTAAGTTAGCTGAACAAGCGCAACAAGCACAGCAAGTTCAAGCAGTGGTTGAAGTCGTCCCTGAGAAAAAAGAACCTGCAGTGGATACACGTCGTAAAAAACAAGCTCGACCAGACAAAAATCGTGACGATTATGATCACGAAGAAGATGGTCCTAGAAAACAACAAAAGAATCGAAGTAGTCAAAATCAAGTGAGAAATCAAAAGAATAGTAACTGGAACAATAACAAGAAGAACAAAAAAGGCAATAACAAGAACAACCGTAATCAGACTCCAAAACCTGTTACAGAGCGTAAATTCCATGAATTGCCAACAGAATTTGAATATACAGATGGTATGACCGTTGCGGAAATCGCAAAACGTATCAAACGTGAACCAGCTGAAATCGTTAAGAAACTCTTTATGATGGGTGTCATGGCCACACAAAATCAATCTTTGGATGGGGAAACAATTGAACTCCTCATGGTGGATTACGGTATCGAAGCCAAACAAAAAGTTGAAGTGGATAATGCCGACATCGAACGTTTCTTTGTCGAAGATGGCTATCTTAATGAAGATGAATTGGTAGAGCGTCCACCAGTTGTAACTATCATGGGACACGTTGACCACGGTAAAACAACCCTTCTAGATACCCTTCGTAACTCTCGTGTTGCGACAGGTGAAGCAGGTGGTATCACGCAGCATATCGGTGCCTACCAAATCGTTGAAAATGGCAAGAAGATTACCTTCCTTGACACACCTGGACACGCGGCCTTTACATCTATGCGTGCGCGTGGTGCTTCTGTTACCGATATTACTATCTTGGTCGTAGCGGCAGATGACGGGGTTATGCCTCAGACTATTGAAGCCATCAACCACTCAAAAGCGGCCAACGTTCCAATCATCGTAGCTATCAACAAGATTGATAAACCAGGTGCTAACCCAGAACGCGTTATCGGTGAATTGGCAGAGCATGGTGTTATGTCAACAGCTTGGGGTGGTGATTCTGAATTTGTTGAAATTTCAGCTAAATTCAACCAAAATATCGAAGAATTGTTGGAAACAGTCCTTCTTGTGGCTGAAATCCAAGAACTCAAGGCAGACCCAACAGTTCGTGCGATCGGTACAGTTATCGAAGCGCGCTTGGATAAAGGAAAAGGTGCGGTCGCAACCCTTCTTGTTCAACAGGGTACCTTGAATGTCCAAGACCCAATCGTTGTCGGAAATACCTTCGGTCGTGTCCGTGCTATGACCAACGACCTTGGACGTCGTGTTAAGGTTGCTGGACCATCAACACCGGTTTCTATCACAGGTTTGAATGAAGCACCAATGGCGGGTGACCACTTTGCTGTCTACGAAGATGAAAAATCTGCGCGTGCAGCAGGTGAAGAACGTGCTAAACGTGCCCTTATGAAACAACGTCAAGCTACTCAACGTGTTAGCCTTGAAAACCTCTTTGATACACTTAAAGCTGGTGAACTCAAGTCAGTTAACGTTATCATCAAGGCCGACGTACAAGGTTCTGTTGAAGCCCTTTCTGCCTCACTTCAGAAAATCGATGTAGAAGGTGTTAAAGTTACCATTGTTCACTCAGCGGTCGGTGCCATCAACGAATCTGACGTGACTCTTGCCGAAGCTTCAAATGCCTTCATCGTTGGTTTCAACGTACGCCCTACACCACAAGCTCGTCAACAAGCAGAAGCTGACGATGTGGAAATCCGTCTTCACAGCATTATCTACAAGGTTATCGAAGAGATGGAAGAAGCCATGAAAGGGATGCTTGATCCAGAATTCGAAGAAAAAGTTATCGGTGAAGCAGTTATCCGTGAAACCTTCAAGGTATCTAAAGTGGGAACTATCGGTGGATTCATGGTTATTAACGGTAAGGTTACCCGTGACTCTAAAGTCCGTGTTATCCGTGACGGTGTTGTTATCTATGACGGTGAACTCGCAAGCTTGAAACACTACAAAGACGACGTCAAAGAAGTTACAAACGGTCGTGAAGGTGGATTGATGATTGACGGCTACAATGATATCAAGATGGATGATGTGATTGAGGCCTATGTCATGGAAGAAATCAAGAGATAAGATTTTTTGCTCCTTTCTTAGGTGGTGAGGGACGCAAGCAAACCGATGGTTTCATTGCTTATTTTTGAGCCTAGAGTCTCAAAAATCCCCTGTGATGGGACTGATAAATCAGTTCCATCACTTTCACCACGGCGAAAGAAGCGGATGAGTTCAAATTGAACTTCGTTTCAATTTGAACTGAAAATCAATAAGTTTAAAAATAGCTAGGTCTGCTGGCCTAGCTTTTGGTTCAAAGTAGAGAAAGGAATATCATGGCAAATCATTTCCGTACGGATCGTGTGGGCATGGAAATCAAGCGTGAAGTCAATGAGATTTTGCAAAAGAAAGTCCGTGATCCACGTGTCCAAGGTGTGACCATCACAGATGTTCAGATGCTAGGTGACTTGTCTGTTGCTAAGGTTTACTACACCATTTTGAGTAACCTTGCTTCAGATAACCAGAAAGCTCAAATCGGGCTTGAAAAAGCAACTGGTACCATCAAACGTGAACTTGGTCGCAATTTGAAGTTGTACAAAATCCCAGATTTGACTTTCGTCAAAGACGAATCCATAGAATATGGAAACAAGATTGATGAAATGCTACGCAATCTGGATAAGAACTAAGAAGAGGGGCAACCCTCTTTTTTGGTGGAGGAAAAGGCAATAAAACATGCTGGTGGAATCTTTCCAGAGTTAAACATTATTAAAAAGCTTTATAAAATTTAGATAGTATGATATTATGGGAAATGAAAGAGTGAGATAAAGAGATTTTTCAGAAATAGCCAGCAAGACTGGTATCATCAATATTTTGAAAGTGTAGTTAAAAGAGGAAAGATAATATGGGGCCTATCAAAGCTTTTGCTAAAATCTATGGTAATTACTTTTTGACCATGCAAGGTGTAAAAGTAATGAAAACGATAAAGAAAGATGATAATGCCGTTGTCTGTCTGGGGAAACTTTTTATTGCAGACAAGTTAATGGATACGGCTCGATGGCTCATCAAGCCAGAGGAGAGAGAATGAAATTTTTCTGGGCAATTCTTGCCATTCTTTTTATTAAACCGATTATTGGAATTGTGAAATTCTTTTGGATGATCATTTCTTTTGCAGTCCAATTGCTGTTTTACAAGCTATTATTTAAACTATTGGATTGGATCTTTAAGCTTATTTAGATGGTAATCTAAGTCGTTGGGAACTAGCAGGAATTCTACTGCTAGTTTTTTAATCTCTCTCCTTATGGTATAATAAAACAAGCAAAATCATTTTAAAACATACAATGGAGGTCGTCATGGACAATATCATCGATGTGTCAATTCCTGTTGCAGAAGTGGTGGATAAGCATCCAGAAGTCTTGGAAATCCTAGTGGAGTTGGGTTTTAAACCTCTTGCTAATCCCTTGATGCGTAATACTATCGGTCGCAAAGTATCGCTCAAACAGGGTTCTAAGCTTGAAGGAACTCCTATGGACAAGATTGTCCGCACACTGGAAGCAAACGGCTACGAAGTGATTGGGTTAGACTAATGGCAGATGAACGGATTCATATCCTACGGGATATTTTGTTAGAATTGCACAATGGCGCCTCTCCTGAGTCGGTTCAGGAGCGCTTTGATGCGACCTTTACAGGTGTTTCAGCCATCGAGATTTCCCTTATGGAGCACGAGCTGATGAACTCAGACTCAGGTGTCACCTTTGAAGATGTCATGGAACTCTGTGATGTCCATGCTAATCTTTTTAAAAATGCTGTTAAGGGTGTCGAAGTTGCAGATACTGAGCATCCAGGCCACCCAGTTCGTGTCTTCAAGGAAGAAAATCTGGCCCTCCGTGCGGCCTTGATTCGCATTCGGAGATTGTTAGATACCTATGAGTCCATGGAAGATGAAGAAATGCTTGCGGAGATGCGCAAGGGCTTGGTGCGTCAGATGGGACTTGTGGGGCAATTTGACATCCATTACCAACGTAAGGAAGAACTCTTCTTTCCTATCATGGAGCGTTATGGACACGATTCACCTCCCAAAGTTATGTGGGGAGTGGATGACCAGATTAGGGAACTCTTTCAAACAGCTTTAGCGACAGCCAAGTCACTACCAGAAGTGTCGATTAGCACTGTAAAGGAAACTTTTGAAGCCTTTGCGACAGAGTTTGAAAGTATGATTTTCAAGGAAGAGTCCATCCTTCTCATGATTCTCCTTGAGTCCTTCACCCAAGATGACTGGCTTCAGATAGCGGAGGAGAGCGATGCCTATGGCTATGCTATCATCCGTCCGTCTGAGAAATGGGTGCCAGAACGACAGAGTTTTGTTGAGGAAAAGATTGCAGAGGAGCCCGTGCAGCTAAACACTGCTGAAGGTCAAATTCAGCAAGTCATCGATACACCTGAAGGACAGTTTACCATTACCTTTACCCCTAAGGAAAAGGAAGCAGTGCTGGACCGCCATAGTCAACAGGCTTTTGGCAATGGATATCTTTCAGTCGAGCAGGCTAATCTCATCCTCAATCACCTTCCCATGGAGATTACCTTTGTCAATAAAGACGATATTTTCCAGTATTACAATGACAATGCGCCAGCTGATGAGATGATTTTCAAACGGACGCCGTCCCAAGTCGGGCGCAATGTCGAACTCTGCCATCCGCCTAAGTACTTGGACAAGGTCAAGACCATCATGAAGGGGCTTCGTGAGGGGACCAAGGATAAGTATGAAATGTGGTTCAAGTCTGAGTCGCGAGGCAAGTTTGTCCACATCACCTACGCAGCAGTGCACGATGAAAACGGAGAATTCCAAGGTGTACTGGAATATGTTCAGGATATCCAGCCCTACCGTGAGATTGACATGGACTATTTCCGTGGATTAGAATAAGGAGAAAAAATGAGTTACGAACAAAAATTTATGAAGGAATTTGAAGCCTGGGTCAATACCCAAATTATGATTAACGACATGGCGCACAAGGAAAGTCAAAAAGTCTATGAAGAAGACCAAGATGAGCGTGCCAAAGATGCCATGATTCGATACGAAAGTCGCTTGGATGCTTATCAGTTCTTGCTTGGTAAGTTTGAAAACTTCAAAGCAGGTAAGGGATTTCATGACTTGCCAGAAGGCTTGTTTGGTGAGCGAAATTATTAAATGAGAAAGATTCTTGATTTTTCACTAAAATCTTGATAGAATATTTATATTAAATCCTTGTCAGAGCAGGGGTTTTTTATTGAAAGGATTTTATCATGTCAAAGAAACTCAATCGTAAAAAACAATTACGAAATAGCCTCCGTCGTGCAGGTGCTTTTTCAAGTACTGTGACTAAGGTTGTAGAAGAGACAAAGAAAGTCGTGAAACGTGCAGAGCAATCAGCGAGCCAAGCTGGTAAGGCTGTTTCTAAAAAAGTTGAACAAGCAGTAGAAGCTACCAAAGAGCAAGCTCAAAAAGTAGCCAATTCTGTAGAAGATTTTGCAGCAAACTTGGGTGGACTTCCACTTGATCGTGCCAAAACTTTCTATGATGAAGGAATCAAGTCTGCTTCAGATTTCAAAAACTGGACTGAAAAAGAACTCCTTGCCTTGAAAGGAATCGGACCAGCTACTATTAAGAAATTGAAAGAAAATGGCATCAAGTTCAAGTAATCTTTCTTGTGCCTTGCATTTCCGAAAAAATCTTGCTAAAATAGAGCCATTAGAGGTGTTTTGAATCCCACATTTTACAGAAAGTGGCGGCGCTGAGAAGTCCACAAATGTGTTAAAACTAGTTGCTAATGGATGAAAAATTGAAATAAAAGTGTCTTTTTGTTTTAAAGACGAGAGTTGCGGGCAACTGCCCGAAATTGGGTGGTACCGCGGATAAATACATTCGTCCCTGTCATGTAGATGGCAGGGATTTTCTTTTGCGTCTTAGTAAAAGGAGGTTGTTATGAAGCAATCTTTTAAAACAAGTAAACTCTATTATGGTTTTCCTATCTTCATTTTGGGGTATCAAGATCAGAATTTTGGACACAATATTACGACCTGTAGCTCCTCTTATAGCTTGGGAGATTGGCTAGTCATTGGTGTCGGAGCTGAAGAAAATGCGGCTGAGCAGATTAAGCATTATCAACAGTTTACCGTGAATATCCCTGATGAAAATCTCATGCTCGAGATGGAGCAGGCTGGTTTTATCAGTCATCGAGAGAAATTGAAACACCTGGGGCTAGACTACGAGATTTCTGAACAGACTCAGTCTCCGATTTTAGAGGCCTGTCCAGTCGTATTGGACTGTCAGGTAGATCGGATTATCGAGGAAGATGGAATCTGCCACATCTTTGCTAAGATTCTGGACCGACTGATTGATCCAGATCTCTTGGATGAGAAAGGGCATTTTAAAAATGACCGTTTTTCACCGACTTACTTTATGGGGGACGGCCGTCAGCGAGTTTATCGTTATCTAGATGACCGAGTCAATCCCATGGGAAGCTTTATCAAGAAAGCGAGGAAGAAGGATGTCAAGAGCTGAATTACCAGAACGCTTGGAAACAGAACGTCTCGTTTTACGAGTCCGTACTGTGGCGGATGCTGAGGATATCTTTGACTATGCTAGTCGTCCGGAAGTCTCTTACCCAGCAGGCTTTCTACCCGTCAAGACCTTGGAAGATGAGGTTTACTATCTAGAGCATATCCTTCCCGAACGCAATCAAAAGGAAAATCTCCCAACAGGCTATGGGATTGTCGTCAAAGGAACCGATAAAGTCATTGGTTCTGTTGACTTCAACCATCGCCATGCGGATGATGTGCTAGAGCTTGGCTATACCTTGCATCCAGACTATTGGGGTCGAGGCTATGTACCAGAAGCAGCGTTTGCCTTGATTGACTTAGCCTTTAAAGATTTGGATCTTCACAAGATTGAGCTGACTTGTTTTGGTTATAATGTCCAAAGTCAACGAGTCGCAGAAAAACTTGGATTTACCCTCGAAGCTCGAATCCGAGACCGTAAAGATGTTCAAGGAAACCGCTGTGACAGTCTGATATATGGCTTGCTGAGGAGTGAGTGGGAGGTGATTTGATGCATCTTTTCATCATTGGTGCTCCGGCCTCAGGAAAAATGACGATTGGTCAAGAACTATCTCGACTGACGGATGCTACCCTCTTTTATAACCATCAAGCCATCGATTTTGCACTAGAAATCTATCAGGATTATACCGAGGAGATGTGGGAATTTGTTCGTGGAATTACCTTTTCTTTCCTTGGAGCAAGTGCAAGAAATCAGCGATCAGTAATTTTAACAGACGTAATTGATTTTTCAAATCAGTACCAGCTGCTGTATTTGAAGCAAATTCAGGATTTATTGGATAACTTTCATCAAGAGATTCTGTTTGTTGAGTTGGAAACAAGTCTTGAGGAGCGTTTACGTCGAAATCAAACGGAGAATCGATTAAAGTACAAACCCTTAAAACGACATATTGAGGTATCTGAAAGAGAAATTTTAGAGACCGCTGAAACACTTCAATTAAATTCCCAACATCAACCGAATGAGTTGCACCACTACCTTAAAATAAATAATACGAGTTTGACTGCAAAAGAAGCTGCTAAGCAAATTCAAAATAAAATGAACAAAATAGAGAAAGGACAAACACATGTCTAAAGAACTTTCACCTAAATACAATCCAGCCGAAGTGGAGGCTGGTCGTTATCAAAAATGGCTTGATGCGGATGTTTTCAAGCCTTCAGGCGATCAAAAGGCTAAGCCTTATTCAATCGTCATTCCACCACCAAACGTAACTGGTAAGCTTCACCTTGGTCACGCTTGGGATACGACTTTGCAGGATATTATCATCCGTCAAAAACGCATGCAAGGTTTTGATACGCTTTGGCTTCCGGGGATGGACCACGCGGGGATTGCCACTCAGGCTAAAGTTGAGGAGCGCTTGCGTGGTGAGGGCATCAGCCGATATGACCTGGGTCGTGAAAAATTCTTGGAAAAAGTCTGGGAATGGAAAGACGAATATGCCACTACCATCAAGGAACAATGGGGCAAGATGGGGCTCTCTGTAGACTACTCTCGCGAGCGTTTCACTCTTGACGAAGGCTTGTCGAAAGCCGTTCGCAAGGTCTTTGTGGACCTTTACAAGAAAGGCTGGATCTACCGTGGTGAGTTTATCATCAACTGGGACCCAGCAGCTCGCACAGCCCTTTCTGATATTGAGGTGATTCACAAGGATGTCGAAGGTGCCTTCTACCACATGAATTACATGCTGGAAGACGGTTCACGCGCCCTTGAAGTTGCCACAACTCGTCCTGAGACTATGTTTGGGGACGTTGCCGTTGCGGTCAATCCAGAAGACCCACGCTACAAGGACTTGATTGGTCAAAACGTCATCCTTCCAATCGCTAATAAACTAATCCCAATCGTTGGGGATGAGCATGCAGATCCTGAGTTTGGTACTGGTGTTGTTAAAATCACACCTGCTCACGATCCAAACGACTTCTTGGTTGGTCAACGCCACAACTTGCCACAAGTCAATGTTATGAACGATGACGGAACTATGAATGACTTGGCTTTCGAATTTGCAGGCATGGACCGTTTTGAAGCTCGTAAGGCAGTCGTTGCTAAGCTGGAAGAAATCGGTGCCCTCGTTAAAATCGAAAAACGTGTCCACAGCGTTGGTCACTCAGAGCGTACAGGTGTAGTGGTTGAGCCACGCTTGTCTACTCAATGGTTTGTGAAGATGGACCAATTGGCTAAGAATGCCATTGCCAACCAAGACACAGAGGACAAGGTTGAATTCTACCCACCTCGTTTCAACGATACCTTCCTCCAATGGATGGAAAATGTCCACGACTGGGTAATCTCTCGTCAGCTTTGGTGGGGTCACCAAATCCCTGCTTGGTACAATGCTGAGGGTGAAATGTACGTCGGTGAAGAAGCTCCAGAAGGTGACGGATGGACTCAGGACGAAGACGTCTTGGATACGTGGTTCAGTTCTGCCCTCTGGCCATTCTCAACCATGGGCTGGCCTGATGTCGACTCAGCAGATTTCAAACGTTACTTCCCAACATCAACTCTGGTAACAGGTTATGACATCATCTTCTTCTGGGTGTCTCGTATGATCTTCCAATCTTTGGAATTCACTGGTCGTCAGCCATTCCAAAACGTGCTTATTCACGGTCTCATTCGTGACGAGCAAGGACGCAAGATGTCTAAATCTCTTGGTAACGGGATTGACCCAATGGATGTTATCGAGAAATATGGTGCCGATGCCCTTCGCTGGTTCCTTTCAAACGGTTCTGCACCAGGTCAAGACGTGCGCTTCTCTTACGAGAAAATGGATGCTTCATGGAACTTCATTAACAAGATCTGGAACATCTCTCGCTACATCCTCATGAACAATGAAGGTTTGACCCTTGAGCAAGCAACTGCCAATGTCGAAAAAGTGGTCAACAAGGAAGCTGGAAATGTCACAGACCGCTGGATTCTCCACAACCTCAATGAAACCATCGGCAAAGCTACTGCCAACTTTGACAAGTTTGAATTTGGTGTGGCTGGGCACATCCTCTACAACTTCATCTGGGATGAGTTCGCGGACTGGTACGTTGAGTTGACCAAGGAAGTCCTTTACAGCGATAATGAAGAAGAGAAAGTCATCACACGTTCTGTCCTTCTTTATACTTTGGACAAGATCCTTCGCCTTCTCCACCCAATCATGCCATTCGTGACAGAGGAAATCTTTGGACAAATCTCAGAAGGCTCTATCGTGACAGCAGAATACCCAACTGTCAACCCAGCCTTTGAAGACCTTGTTGCCCACACTGGTGTGGAAAGCCTCAAAGACTTGATTCGTGCCGTTCGTAATGCGCGTGCTGAAGTAAACGTAGCTCCAAGCAAGCCTATCACCATCCTTGTTAAGACTAGCGATAGCGACTTGGAAGCCTTCTTTAACAGCAATGTCAACTACATCAAACGCTTCACAAATCCAGAACACTTGGAAATCGCATCAACCATCCCTGCACCTGAACTCGCTATGTCAAGCGTCATCACAGGAGCAGAAATCTACCTGCCGCTCGCAGACCTTCTTAATGTCGAAGAAGAGCTAGCTCGTCTCGACAAGGAACTCGCTAAATGGCAAAAAGAACTGGACATGGTCGGCAAGAAGCTCTCTAACGAACGCTTCGTAGCCAATGCCAAACCAGAAGTCGTCCAAAAAGAACGCGACAAACAAGCCGACTACCAAGCTAAATACGATGCGACCGTAGCACGTATTGATGAGATGAAGAAGTTGGTGAAATAAACATAGAAACACGGTGATGAGCCGTGTTTTTTTGGTATAATAGTCTTACTAGAGTTTAAAAAGGATAAATTATGATTAATGTAATTGATTTATTTTCTGGGGCTGGAGGTTTAACCTTTGGTTTTCAGAAAAAAATTGAAAATAATGTTTTTGTTTCTAGAGAAGATTTTAATATTCGATTTGCTAATGAGTTTAATTCTGATGCTGCTGAAGCATTTAGACAAAATTATCCAAAGATTACCATGATAGAAGATGATATTGCGAATATTGATAAATTATTTTTGAAGAAAAATGGAATCAATTTTAAAGGAGTTGATTTAGTTATAGGTGGTCCACCATGTCAATCATTTAGCACGGTTGGCAAGAGACAGTATGATAAGAGAGCAAAAATGTACCGTGAATATAGAAGGATACTTTCATTTATCCAACCTAAAATGTTTGTTTTTGAAAATGTTTATGGTTTGTTAACCATGAAAAACGAGCAAAATGGACCAATTATTCGAAATGTAAAAGAAAGTTTTAAAGATTTATCTAGCTTTGGAGATGTTCATGGATATAAAGTTTATACAAAATTACTTAATGCTAAGGATTACGGTGTTCCACAAAATAGAGAACGTGTCTTTTTGATTGGTGTAAGAAATGATTTAAATATTGAGTTTGAATGGAGTTTTCCAGAAAAGTGTACTTCTGAAAATCCCTTCAATTTAAGAGATGCTATTGGAGATTTACCTAGTTTAGGAAATAATGACAGAGCGGACCAATATGTGGAAGATCCACAAACAGATTATCAAATTTTAATGAGAGGTAATCAAGATCAATTATTTAATCATGTAAGTCGTAATCATGGACAAAGATTGCAGAAAATTATGGCTGTACTTAAGGAAGGACAAGGTAAGAATGATATAAATAGAATGGTAGAAGATGGATTGTTAGATAGAGAACTATATTTAACCTCAGGATATCGTAATACTTATGGTCGATTGTGGTGGGATAGACCTTCAACAACCATAACAAATAATTTATCAACACCATCTTCCTTACGGTGCATTCATCCTAGTCAAAATAGAGCTTTGACTGCAAGGGAAGGTGCAAGAATACAGTCTTTTCCAGATAATTATAAGTTTGTCGGAGGTCTACAAGCAATTAATACCCAGATTGGAAATGCTGTTCCTCCAATTTTAAGTATTCATTTAGCTAATAGAATAAAAGATTTCTTTGAAGAAAATAATTTGTAAAAAGGAATTAATATGTCAGAAAAAAATACAATACAATTCAATTTTTCATACTATGCTTTGAATTTACTTGGTAAACAAATGTATACTAATAGATGGAGTGCTATTTCTGAACTTGTAGCAAATGGATTAGATGCTGGTGCAACAAATGTAAAATTATATATTAATTCTATTAATAAGAAAAAATCTATTTTGGAAATAATAGATAATGGAAGTGGCATGTCTTATAATGACTTAGCTACAAAATATGCATTAATAGGCAGGAATAAGCGTTTGTCTGAAAATGAATTGTCAGATAAAATTAAAGGACGCAAGGGGATAGGTAAACTAGCTACGTTATTTCTATCTAAAAAGTACTATATTGTTTCAAAAAAAGCGGGTGTCACAACTGCATGGATGTTAGATTCAACTGATAAAAATGATAATGATGTTCCAGAGTTAATAAGAGTAAATGCTTCGGAAGTTGGAATTGAAAATAGAGAATTATGGGAACAATATGATACAGGAACTCTTGTTAAATTAGTAGATGTGAATATGTCAGGATTTGCTGAGACAAAATTCGAATCTTTAAAACTTCGCTTGGCTGATTACTATCTTTTAGATAATATTAATGCTGGGATAGAAGTTGCCTATATAACAGATTCTCGGCAAAGAAGAACATTTGAAAAAGTAGAGAAAAAAATAGCGTTCAAAAACTTTTTTGCCTTTTTTGAAAATGATTTAGAAAATAATTTATCCAATAAGTTATCGAAAAGTGTACTAATTCCAAATAGCAAATATCCTGAGTTTAGGACCAAACGTAGGGATGTTGTCAAATTTTCAAAAGAAGATTTTAAAAATATAGAAGGTAGAGAAAGGTTCATAACTACTTCTGGAAAATCTAAGTTTTTTCCTTATGAATTAAAAGGTTGGATTGGTATCCATTCGACAATAAATACAAATGAGGCTAGGCAAAATGATCCAAATTTTGTAAAAAATGATGTTCACAAACCTAACAGGTTGAAATTATATGTCCGTGATAAGTTAGCAGTGGAAAATTTTCTTGAGTATTTAGATAATACTCAAGCTATGAGAGTCTATTTAGAAGGAGAAATATCCTTCGATATCTTGGATAATGATGAACTTGAAGATATTTCAACATCCTCTCGTGAAGGATTTTCAAGAGAAGATGAACGAGTTAAGCTACTAATTAATATTTTGAAACCAATTATTAGTAAGTTAATTAGTGAAAGAAATAAAATTGCTACGCAAATTAGTGCTGAAGATCGCATGGAAGATGAAAGAAAACTTGAAATAGAGAGGGAAGAAAGAAGGAAAGAAAGAGAGGCTCGACGACAGGAAGAAAGAGAAAAAAGAATAGCTGAACAAAAGGTTGAGATACTGGAACAAAAAAATGAACACTTGATAGAAACAAATGATCAATTAGAAACACAAAATACCCTTCAAAAAGTAATGTTACAAGAAAAAGATCCAGAAAAACAGGAATTATTTGTTCATGAATTAAATACAATTAGCGATAACTTAGTTTATACAATTAGTGATTTAGCTGAAGATTTTCGAAAAACTAATGAATATGATAGAGTCAGTGAATATATTATTGATTTTAAAAGAAGTGCGGATCGTCTTAGTACTATAAAAAGACAGTTTTTGAAATTAGGTACTTATGATTTAATAGGTAAGCAACTAATTGATATTAAGTCATATTTAAAGAGCTATCTTAAGGTTAGTCCACATAGAAACAGGATTATTGATGAGATAGGTCCTGGAGAATATGGAAAAGAAATAGATGTTTTTGAGTTTGCAATTTTAGTAGACAATTTAATTTCAAATGCTATTGATAACGGTGCAACCTTTATAAAGTGTTCTTTTTTAGATAATGAAAATAAATTTGTTATTAGCTCAGACACAGCACCAATAAAGATAGAACCTATTGAAAAGATATTTGACCTAGGAATCAGTTCAAAAAATTTTGGAACAGGTGTCGGATTATATTTGGTTAAAGAAATTTGTGACGAGTACAACTGGGAAATATATGTATCGCAAGATGCATTAACTGTTAATTTTGAAATAAAAATGGGGTAACTGAAATTGAGAAATGAAGTGAGAGTAATTTGGCTAGAAGATTCTATAACTGGTGCGAATAGAAGGTCTCATCAGGGAAGAGTTGAAGCGGTAGAACAACATATACAATCTAAGGGATACCAACCTATTATCAAAGTTGTTACTAATATTAGTGAAGCAAAAGACTTATTGACGACAAGAGGTGGGGAACAACGATATGACTTTTTTATTTCTGACTTTGATTTAGGGGGAGGAGTAGATGCTGAAAAGGGTTTAGATTATTTAGTTGAAGTGAGAAAATCAAAAAATTATAAGCGTTTTTTTGTATTATATTCTCGAAATGAGTATTCAACAATATCTCAAAAAGTTGTTGAAAAATTGCAAGATGAGAATAATATTGACCTTTTTACTAATTTTTCATTTATATCTATTGCGGTAGATGATAAGAATTCGGTTGAAGATGTTAAACAGAAATTTAAAGATTCTATAGATATTGGATTAGCTAGATGGGACGAATTAAACGCTATTCGAGGAATGTATATGTGTGAACATGCTGAGATCGAATATCATTTAAGAGAAAAAGGGATAGCTGGCAAGTATGATGAACAGATAGGTTATTTTTGTACAAAAGAGAATATTCCTCAAGATATTCATACATTGTGGAATGAACAAAGAAAGATTCGAAACGCTTTAGCACATGTTAGGGAAGCATTTGATCATAGAAAAAAATGCTTCTATATTGTATCTAATGAAGATCCCAGGATAAAAATATTTGAAAATGATTTAGATACACACAGAAGTAAGTTAAGAGATTTGAGAGAGAAACTAGATTTATAGAAGTAGGAAGCTGTATAACAAACTTAGTCAATTTGCTTCTATATCTCCACCTCACGATGCCATAGGCTGGGTAGCAAAGAAATAAAAAGTCCTGTCACTTTCTCCCATTTAACCTTTGACTATTCCGCAAAATTATCGTAAAATAAAGAGTAAATGATAAAATGAGGTCAGAGTCTGTTCGCTCTGGCGATAGTAGTATAAATGAGGAGAAACGCTTTGGAATTAGAAGTATTTGCTGGGCAAGAAAAAAGTGAACTATCTATGATTGAGGTAGCGCGTGCTATCTTGGAACTTCGTGGTCGCGATCATGAGATGCATTTTAGCGATCTTGTAAACGAAATTCAAAACTACCTTGGAACATCAAACAGCGATATCCGCGAAGCCTTGCCTTTGTTCTACACAGAGTTGAACTTTGACGGTAGCTTCATCTCACTTGGAGACAACAAATGGGGTCTTCGTTCATGGTATGGTGTAGACGAAATCGACGAAGAAATCATTGCTCTTGAAGAAAATGACGACGATGAAGTAGCACCAAAAGCTAAGAAAAAACGTGTCAATGCCTTCATGGATGGCGATTCAGATGCTATTGACTACAATGCGGATGATCCAGAAGACGAAGATGCATACGAAGCCGATCCAGCTCTTTCATACGATGATGAAAATCCAGATGATGAGAAAAATGAAGTGGAAGCTTACGATGCAGAAATCAACGAAATCGCTCCTGATGACTTGGGTGAAGACGTGGATCTTAACGAAGAAGACGACGAGTTTTCAGATGATGATACTGAAAACATCGAGGAATAAAAATTAGCTATTGACAATTATCCTATTTTTAGGTATCATATTGTTCGGGCACCTCTTTTAGAGGTCGTGGCTCCCTAGTTCTTAGGGAGCTATTTTTGTTTTTTCAAGAAGTTATCTTCTTGTATTTTGGTTGTGAATCTGGTGCAGTAGTCCCAGATTATTCTTATTAGTAGGGTCTTGTTTTTTATGTCCCCTCGTAGTTAACAAGGCCTTGAGAATTTTAGAAAGAGGAATCTATGTCTACGAAATATATTTTTGTAACTGGTGGTGTGGTATCGTCTATTGGGAAAGGGATTGTTGCAGCGAGTCTGGGCCGTCTCTTGAAAAATCGTGGTCTCAAAGTAACCATTCAAAAGTTTGACCCTTATATCAATATCGATCCGGGAACTATGAGTCCTTATCAGCACGGGGAAGTTTTTGTGACAGATGACGGAGCTGAGACAGATTTGGACTTGGGTCACTATGAACGTTTCATCGATATCAATCTTAACAAATATTCCAACGTGACAACTGGTAAAATTTACAGTGAAGTTCTTCGTAAAGAACGCCGTGGAGAATACCTTGGGGCAACTGTTCAGGTTATTCCTCATATCACAGATGCTTTGAAAGAAAAAATCAAGCGTGCCGCTCTAACGACTGATTCTGATGTCATTATTACAGAGGTTGGTGGGACAGTAGGAGATATCGAGTCCTTGCCATTCCTCGAGGCCCTTCGTCAGATGAAGGCAGATGTGGGGGCGGATAATGTCATGTATATCCATACAACCCTCCTTCCTTACCTCAAGGCTGCTGGTGAAATGAAGACCAAACCAACTCAACACTCTGTAAAAGAATTGCGTGGATTGGGAATCCAACCAAATATGTTGGTTATTCGTACAGAAGAGCCAGCTGGTCAAGGAATTAAAAACAAACTGGCTCAGTTCTGTGATGTGGCACCAGAAGCTGTTATCGAATCGTTGGATGTCGAACATCTTTACCAAATTCCATTGAACTTGCAGGCACAAGGTATGGACCAAATTGTTTGTGACCATTTGAAATTAGACGCACCAGCAGCGGATATGACGGAGTGGTCAGCCATGGTGGATAAGGTCATGAACCTCAAGAAACAAGTTAAAATTTCCCTTGTCGGTAAGTATGTTGAGTTGCAAGATGCTTATATCTCAGTGGTCGAAGCCTTGAAACACTCTGGTTATGCCAATGACGCAGAAGTTAAAATCAATTGGATCAATGCCAATGATGTGACAGCAGAGAATGTGGCAGAGCTCTTGTCTGATGCGGACGGAATCATCGTACCAGGAGGTTTTGGCCAGCGTGGTACTGAAGGGAAAATCCAAGCCATCCGCTATGCGCGTGAGAATGATGTTCCAATGTTGGGTGTTTGCTTGGGAATGCAGTTGACTTGTATCGAATTTGCTCGTCACGTTTTAGGTCTTGAAGGTGCCAATTCTGCAGAGCTTGCACCAGAAACAAAATACCCTATCATTGATATCATGCGTGATCAGATTGATGTGGAGGATATGGGGGGAACCCTTCGCTTGGGACTTTATCCGTCTAAGTTGAAACGTGGTTCTAAGGCAGCAGCTGCTTATCACAATCAAGAAGTGGTGCAACGCCGTCACCGTCACCGTTATGAGTTTAACAATGCCTTCCGTGAGCAGTTTGAGGCAGCAGGCTTTGTCTTCTCAGGTGTTTCTCCAGACAATCGTTTGGTTGAAATTGTGGAAATTCCTGAAAATAAATTCTTTGTGGCTTGCCAGTATCACCCTGAACTTTCAAGTCGTCCAAACCGCCCAGAAGAACTCTACACTGCCTTTGTTACTGCAGCTGTTGAGAACAGTAATTAGCAAAATCAGAACCTTAGAGAAGAATCTCAGAGGTTTTTTGCTTGCATATTTAGGATATGAGTTGCAAATTAAAAACATAGTGATATAATTAACATAACAAAAGTTAAGGAGGATCTACAATGAAAAAAATCACACTGTTTGGTTTGTCTCTAGCTGGTCTAGCTTTACTGGCTTTTCCACATTCAGGGCAGGCATTTGAGCTTAAAGAAGAATGGGTTGTTAAATGTGGAGTTCAGTATCAAGATGGCAAAATTCTTCGATTTAATAATGGCCATGAAGTAGATATTAAAGTCTTGGATTTGCCAAAAACTGAGAAAATCGAGTGGACGGTTAGTCTCGATGGTCAAGATCAGACAGTCAATTTCCTAGGTCAAGAAAAGGACAAGTCTATGATCGGGGAAGAAGGGCGTTACCTGAATTTCTATGTTCCATATGGCTATAGAGGAGATATCAAGGTCGAGGCTAAGAGCGGAAACGAAGTAAAGACCTGGTCAACGAAAGTTGTGGATGATATTCATAATGATAGTGGAAAGAGTGGTTACTACCGTATTGAAGAATCAAATAATCAATACACCTACCTTGATACTAAATGGGACTATCAAACCAAGACCTACACAGCTACCTTACCAGAAACTGTCAATGGTCAAAAAGTCTATGCTTGGGAAGACTATGACCATGGTGAGTTAAAACTTACAAAACCAGAATCTATCAGTCATTCCTACAAGGGGGGAGGAGCCTTCCGAGAACTTTATCCGATTGTAAAAGCAGAAAGCTGGCTAAAATCAGACAAAAACTGGTACTATCAAAAACAGGGTCAATTAGTGCAGAATGCTTGGGTTAAAGACAAGGGAACTTGGTACTTTATGAATGATAAAGGAGTCATGTTCAATCAAACTTGGCTTTATCAAGGTGGCAACTGGTATGCCTTTAAATCATCGGGAGCTATGATTGCTAGTGATTGGCTTTACGACCAAGGCAAGTGGTACTATTTATCGACTTCAGGCTCTATGAAAGCAAGCGCTTGGGTTTATGATAAGGGAGAATGGTATTATGTAAGTTCTTCTGGTGCCATGCTAGCGAATGATTGGGTCAAAGATAATGGCCAGTGGTATTATCTGGCTTCATCAGGTAAGATGCTTCGTAATACCTACACACCTGATGGTTACTACGTTGGCAACTCAGGTACCTGGCAATAAGAATAATACTCTTCGAAAATCTCTTCAAACCACGTCAGCTTCATCCACAACCTCAAAACGCTGTTTTGAGCTGACTTCGTCAGTTCTATCTACAACCTCAAAGCAGTGCTTTGAGCAACCTGCGGCTAGCTTCCTAGTTTGCTCTTTGATTTTCATTGAGTATAAGAAGTCCTTTTCCTTAAAGGAAGGGGCTTTTTACTTGCGTTTCTGCTGCTTCCTCATTTGTCCTAAAGTCTTTTTTGTGTTAAAATGAATGGTATGAAAGCTAAAAAAATGTTGATGGCAGGCTTGGCTCTGCTAGGTATTGGAAGCCTTGCCCTTGCTACGAAAAAAGTTGCAGATGACCATAAGCTCAGGAAGACTCAGGAAGAGTTAACAGCGATTGTGCGAGACCATTTTTCAGACATGGGGGAAATTGCGACCCTCTATGTTCAAGTCTATGAAAGCAGTCTAGAGAGCTTGGTTGGTGGCGTCATTTTTGAGGATGGCCGTCATTATACCTTTGTCTATGAAAATGAAGATCTAGTCTATGAGGAGGAAGTCTTATGATACAACCAGCAAGTTTAGAAGAATTGGCATCTTTGGTGGAAAAAGAGGGCAAGAAGGTCTTTCTTTTTGTGGCAGACTGGTGTGGCGATTGCCGTTATATCTATCCTGCCTTACCAGAAATTGAGAAAACTAATCCAGAGTTCACCTTTATTCGAGTGGACCGAGACCAGTATATGGATTTGGCCAAACTCTGGGATGTATATGGAATCCCTAGCCTTGTTGTTCTAGAAAAAGACAAGGAAATTGGTCGTTTTGTTAATCGCGACCGTAAAAGTAAGGAGCAAATTAACGATTTTTTAGCAGGACTGAAATAGGAGAAAAGGAAACAATGATTTTTACATATAATAAAGAACATGTCGGTGATGTCCTTATGGTCGTCGTGAAAAACAGCGGAGATGCCAAACTAGATGTGGAACGCAAAGGCAAGGTAGCCCGTGTTTTCCTCAAAGATAATGGGGAAACAGTGGCGTGGAATATTTTTGAAGTTTCAAGTTTATTTGAAATTGCAGAGCGCGGTCAAGTGTTTTTGACAGATGAGCAAGTTGCTCGTTTGAACCAAGAATTACAAACGGAAGGTTTTACAGAAGAAATTGTTAATGACAAAGAGCCTAAGTTTGTTGTTGGTGAAATTGTTGAGATGGTAGCTCATCCAGATAGTGACCACCTCAATATCTGCCAAGTTGCAGTCGCAAGTGACAAGACAGTGCAAATCGTTGCAGGGGCTCCCAATGCGCGTGTTGGGTTGAAAACCATTGTAGCTCTTCCTGGAGCAATGATGCCAAAAGGCAATCTTATTTTCCCAGGTGAACTTCGTGGTGAAAAGAGTTTTGGCATGATGTGTAGTCCTCGTGAATTGCATCTGCCAAATGCTCCGCAAAAACGTGGTATTATTGAATTATCAGAAGACCAAGTTGTTGGAACTCCATTTGATCCAGCTAAACACTGGACTGCCTAAGAAGTTGTTAGTATCTGATAGACCAGCTAGAAGGAAATAAGATGGAAAAAAATGTTGTGATTACAGGGGCGACATCAGGAATCGGTGAAGCGATTGCGCGTGCTTATCTGGAGCAGGGTGAGAATGTCGTTCTAACCGGACGACGGACAGACAGGTTAGAAGCCCTTAAGTCGGAGTTTGCAGAAACTTTTCCAAAACAAACCGTCTGGACCTTTCCACTAGATGTGACGAATATGACCATGGTAAAGACTGTCTGCTCTGATATTCTAGAAACGATAGGTCAGATTGATATTCTGGTCAACAATGCCGGACTGGCTCTAGTTTTAGCACCCTATCAGGATTATGAAGAGTTGGATATGCTAACCATGTTGGATACCAATGTCAAAGGTTTGATGGCAGTTACTCGCTCTTTCTTACCAGCAATGGTAAAAGCCAATCAAGGACATATCATCAACATGGGGTCAACCGCAGGAATCTACGCCTATGCAGGTGCCGCTGTTTACTCAGCTACCAAGGCAGCAGTTAAGACCTTTTCAGATGGTCTGCGAATTGATACCATCGCAACGGATATCAAGGTGACAACCATTCAGCCAGGGATTGTCGAAACAGATTTTTCTACGGTACGTTTTCATGGTGATAAAGAGAGAGCTGCGTCCGTTTACCAAGGAATAGAAGCCTTGCAAGCTCAGGATATTGCAGACACAGTAGTCTATGTGACCAGTCAACCTAGTCGTGTGCAGATTACAGATATGACCATCATGGCCAATCAACAGGCAACAGGTTTCATGGTTCATAAAAAGTAAAAAATTTCCTCGAAAAGTTACAAATTTCTGTAACTTTTTTTGATTTCCTACGAATAGATAAGTAGGAGGAAAAAATATGTATAATAAAGTTATCTTAATCGGACGCTTGACGTCTACACCAGAATTGCACAAAACCAACAATGACAAGTCAGTTGCGCGAGCAACTATCGCTGTGAACCGTCGTTACAAAGACCAAAATGGGGAACGTGAAGCTGATTTTGTCAATATGGTCCTTTGGGGCAGGCTAGCAGAAACCTTGGCAAGCTACGCAACTAAAGGTAGCCTCATTTCAGTGGATGGAGAATTACGTACCCGTCGTTTTGAGAAAAATGGTCAGATGAACTACGTGGCCGAAGTCCTCGTGACAGGATTCCAACTCTTGGAAAGTCGTGCCCAACGTGCTATGCGTGAAAATAATGCAGGCCAAGATTTGGCGGATTTGGTTTTGGAAGAGGAAGAATTGCCATTTTAAACATCGAAAAGTCTGAGTTTGTCTCAGGCTTTTTATCTTGAGAAAGTCAGACTTTTTTCTTGACTATTTCTGACCAAGTGATACAATAGAACTATAAATTAGCACTCAGGTATAAAGAGTGCTAATACTATCTATCTCATTATGGAGGAAATCAGATGTTGAAACCATTAGGAGACCGTGTGGTCTTGAAAATTGAAGAAAAAGAACAAACTGTTGGAGGCTTTGTCCTCGCAAAATCAGCCCAAGAAGAAACGAAAACAGCTACAGTAGTGGCTACTGGACAAGGTGTTCGTACCTTGAACGGTGACTTAGTTGCTCCAAGTGTTAAAGCTGGAGACCGTGTCTTAGTTGAAGCTCACGCAGGTCTTGATGTCAAAGATGGCGATGAAAAGTACATCATCGTAGGCGAAGCTAACATCTTGGCTATCATTGAAGAATAGAAGGAGAAAGTAAGTATGTCAAAAGAAATTAAATTTTCATCAGATGCCCGTTCAGCTATGGTCCGTGGTGTCGATATCCTTGCAGACACTGTTAAAGTAACCTTGGGACCAAAAGGTCGTAATGTCGTTCTTGAAAAATCATTTGGTTCACCCTTGATCACCAATGACGGTGTAACTATTGCCAAAGAAATCGAATTGGAAGACCATTTTGAAAATATGGGTGCCAAATTGGTATCAGAAGTAGCTTCAAAAACCAATGATATTGCAGGTGATGGGACTACAACTGCAACTGTTTTGACCCAAGCAATCGTCCGTGAAGGAATCAAAAACGTCACAGCAGGTGCAAATCCAATCGGTATTCGTCGTGGGATTGAAACAGCAGTTGCCGCAGCAGTTGAAGCTTTGAAAAACAACGCCATCCCTGTTGCCAACAAAGAAGCTATCGCTCAGGTTGCAGCCGTATCTTCTCGTTCCGAAAAAGTAGGCGAATACATCTCTGAAGCCATGGAAAAGGTTGGCAAAGACGGAGTCATCACTATCGAAGAGTCACGTGGTATGGAAACAGAGCTTGAAGTCGTAGAAGGAATGCAGTTTGACCGTGGTTATCTTTCACAGTATATGGTAACAGATAGCGAAAAAATGGTAGCTGATCTTGAAAATCCATACATTTTGATTACTGATAAGAAGATTTCAAATATCCAAGAAATCTTGCCACTCCTAGAAAGTATTCTCCAAAGCAATCGTCCACTCTTGATTATTGCGGATGATGTGGATGGCGAAGCCCTTCCAACTCTTGTTTTGAACAAGATTCGTGGAACCTTCAACGTGGTAGCAGTTAAGGCACCTGGTTTTGGTGACCGTCGCAAAGCCATGCTTGAAGACATTGCCATCTTGACAGGCGGAACAGTTATCACAGAAGACCTTGGTCTTGAGTTGAAAGATGCGACAATTGAGGCGCTTGGTCAAGCAGCGAGAGTAACTGTGGACAAAGATAGCACTGTTATCGTAGAAGGTGCTGGGAATCCTGAAGCGATTTCTCACCGTGTTGCAGTTATCAAGTCTCAAATCGAAACCACAACTTCTGAATTTGACCGTGAAAAATTGCAAGAACGCTTGGCAAAATTATCAGGTGGTGTAGCAGTCATCAAGGTCGGAGCTGCAACTGAAACTGAGTTGAAAGAAATGAAACTCCGCATTGAAGATGCCCTCAACGCTACTCGTGCAGCTGTTGAAGAAGGTATCGTTGCAGGTGGTGGAACAGCCCTTGTAAATGTTATCCCAGCCGTGGCTGATTTGGAATTGACAGGAGACGAAGCAACAGGCCGCAATATTGTTCTCCGTGCATTGGAAGAACCAGTCCGTCAAATTGCCCACAATGCAGGATTCGAAGGTTCAATCGTTATCGATCGTTTGAAAAATGCCGAGCTTGGTACAGGTTTTAACGCAGCAACTGGCGAATGGGTTAACATGATTGATCAAGGGATTATCGACCCAGTTAAAGTGAGTCGTTCAGCCCTACAAAATGCGGCATCTGTAGCCAGCTTGATTTTGACAACAGAAGCAGTCGTAGCCAATAAACCAGAACCAGCAGCCCCAGCTCCAGCAATGGATCCAAGTATGATGGGCGGTATGATGTAAGATTTCTATAGAAAACAACTTATAAAAAATACAAAAGGAGGGAATGCCTACCCCTCCTTTTTATGCTATTCACTTCTAAATAGATTTGAGCTCTCTTAACTTATATGATAAAATAAGACTAGAAAAAGGAGAAGAACATGATCGATGTAGAAGAAATTCTGAGCAAGATGAACCCCAATCAGAAGATTAATTATGACCGTGTCATGCAGAAGATGGTGCAAGTATGGGAGAAAAATGAGCAACGGCCAACCATTCTCATGCATGTTTGCTGTGCCCCTTGCAGTACCTATACCCTCGAATATTTGACCAAGTATGCAGATGTGACTATCTATTTTGCTAATTCTAATATCCATCCTAAGGCAGAATACCATAAGCGGGCCTATGTCACCAAGAAATTTGTTAGTGATTTTAATGAGCGAACTAGCAATAACGTTCAATACCTAGAAGCCCCTTATGAACCTAACGAATATCGTAAACTGGTTCGAGGTTTGGAAGAAGAGCCTGAAGGAGGCGACCGTTGCAAGGTTTGCTTTGACTACCGATTGGATAAGACAGCGCAAGTGGCTATGGACTTGGGCTTTGACTACTTTGGCTCAGCCTTGACCATCAGTCCTCATAAGAATTCTCAAACCATTAATAGTATCGGAATCGATGTGCAAAAAATTTATACAACCCACTATCTTCCAAGTGATTTCAAGAAAAATCAAGGTTACAAACGTTCGGTAGAGATGTGTGAAGAGTATGACATCTACCGTCAATGTTATTGTGGATGTGTCTATGCAGCACAAGCCCAGAATATTGACCTGGTTCAGGTTAAGAAGGACGCCACAGCGTTCTTGCTGGATAAGGATGTTGAAAAAGACTATTCCCACATCAAATTTACTGTTACGAAATTAGATATATAAGGATAAGCCCAGCTGAAAAGCTGGGTTTATCAAATAAAAAAACCGGGGCCTTAACCCCAGTTTGACAACTTTACCGATTCTTTAGTTCTACATAGCGCTTGTACCAAATGTTTACATAGGCTTCTGAGAAAGGACCACGTCCATTGTTAATCCAATCAACAAGAATTTTGACATGTTCTTTTAAAATGTAGTCCAAGTCATCAGAATAATTCATTTTGCGTTTGTGACGCTCATACTCCTCAACGTCCAAGAGACGTTTTTCCCCATCTGTAAAAATTTTAACATCCAAATCGTAATCAATATACTTCAGTGCTTCTTCATCCAGATAGTAGGGGCTAGCCATATTGCAATAGTAGGAAATTCCATTATCGCGAATCATGGCAATGATATTAAACCAATATTTCTTGTGAAAGTAAACAATAGCCGGTTCTCGAGTGACCCAACGACGACCATCACTTTCGGTAACCAGTGTATGATCGTTGACACCAATAATGGCGTTTTCTGTTGTTTTTAGTACCATGGTGTCCCGCCAAGTTCGGTGGAGACTCCCATCATGCTTATAACTTTGAATTGTAATAAAGTCGCCTTCTTTTGGAAGCTTCATAACTAACCAACTTTCTACAATTTATAAGTTTATCGTTTACTATTGTACCATAAAATTACCTAAAATCTGTGAATTTTACATGAAAATATTAAAGATATTCTCTGAGAGCGCTTGCTATATCCGAAAAATCGTAGCCTTTTCGTGCTAAAACTTGGGTTAAACGCTGTTTAAGTTCGTATCCTTCATATTTTCGGGCGTACTTAGAATATTGCTTATCAAGTTCCCTGAAGATGAGTTCCTGAGTCGTTTCTTGGTCAACTTGACTATCCAACTGATCAAAGGCAGTTTTAGCATCAGAATAGGAAAATCCCTTGTTGGTCAGATTTTGGATTATCTTATCTTGCAAGGCACGAGCTGGAAGTTTTCCCTCATATTTTTTCAATAGTTTATTAGCTACACGTTGAGCAACTTCCGAAAAATCAAATTCTTTCAAGTTCTCCTCTATAGTAGATTTTGGAACCCCTTTTTGTGTTAGTTTCTGAGTCAGTACATAAGGCCCCTTGTCTCCTGAAAGTTGATTGGCATTGATGATAGCATAAGCGTACTGATCATCATTAATCCACTTATCTTCTTTAAGATTAATAATAACTTTAGAAGCTATGTTTTCATCAATATCGTATTTTTTTAGATATTCTCTGACTTCTTTTTCAGTGCGCGCTTTAAAGGATAGGTGGTAGAGGGCTAGATTTTTACCATAAGAAAATTGAGCAAAGTCCTGAATTTCTTTTAATTCTTCTTCACCTATCACCTTATCTCTCGATAACATAAAACGAACAATAGTATCTTCAGTAATGTAGCATTTGTAGTCATTATCAAGCTCCATCAGATAGAGTCTTTTTTTCTTTTCAAGTTTTGTGATTTTCATAGTTCTATTATAACTCAAAATGTGATAAGATAGGGGTATGAATCTGAAAGTGAAACAAAAAATACCATTAAAAATCAAGCGCATGGGAATTAATGGTGAGGGAATCGGTTTTTACCAAAAAACACTAGTCTTTGTACCGGGTGCTCTCAAAGGAGAAGATATCTATTGTCAGATTACTTCTATTAAACGCAACTTTGTTGAAGCAAAATTACTAAAGGTTAATAAGAAGTCTAAATTTCGAGTTGTGCCAGCTTGTACTATTTACAATGAATGCGGAGGCTGTCAAATTATGCACCTGCATTATGATAAGCAACTGGAGTTCAAGACGGACTTACTTCACCAAGCGCTAAAAAAATTTGCCCCTGCAGGATATGAAAATTATGAAATTCGTCCAACTATTGGAATGCAGGAACCCAAGTACTATCGTGCTAAGTTACAATTTCAGACTCGAAAATTTAAAAATCAGGTCAAGGCGGGCTTATATGCACAAAGCTCTCACTATTTAGTAGAGTTGAAAGACTGCCTGGTACAAGACAAGGAAACCCAAGTGATTGCTAATCGTCTAGCAGAATTACTTACTTATCACCAGATTCCAATCACGGATGAGAGAAAAGTTCTAGGTGTTAGAACTATAATGGTCCGACGAGCAAGAAAGACTGGACAGGTTCAGATTATTATTGTTATAAATCGTCAGCTTAATTTAACCCTGCTGGTAAAAGATTTAATTAAAGATTTTCCAGAAGTTGTGACAGTAGCTGTTAATACCAATACAGCTAAAACCAGTGAGATTTATGGTGAAAAGACAGAGATTATCTGGGGACAAGAGAGTATTCAAGAAGGTGTACTCGATTATGAATTTTCACTATCTCCTCGAGCATTCTATCAACTAAATCCTGAACAAACAGAAGTCCTCTATAGTGAGGCTGTAAAAGCCTTGGATGTTAATAAAGAAGACCATTTGATTGACGCTTATTGTGGAGTTGGAACGATTGGATTTGCCTTCGCAAAGAAAGTTAAAACATTAAGAGGTATGGATATTATTCCAGAAGCCATTGAAGATGCCAAGCGAAATGCTAAAAGAATGGGATTTGACAATACTCATTATGAAGCTGGAACGGCAGAAGAGATTATTCCTCGCTGGTATAAGGAAGGCTACCGAGCAGATGCTCTGATTGTGGATCCACCACGTACAGGTCTGGATGATAAGTTATTAGATACTATTCTTACTCATGTACCAGAAAAAATGGTCTATATTTCTTGCAATGTTTCGACCTTGGCTCGTGATTTAGTACGTTTAGTAGAAGTCTATGATCTCCATTATATCCAGTCGGTCGATATGTTCCCGCATACAGCTCGAACGGAAGCTGTTGTAAAATTAATAAAAAAAGTTTAAAAAAGTTGTTGACAAAGTTTGAAAAGTCTGTATAATAGTAAGAGTTGAAAACAACTCAGGTCCGTTGGTCAAGGGGTTAAGACACCGCCTTTTCACGGCGGTAACACGGGTTCGAATCCCGTACGGACTATGGTATGTTGCGGATGGCACACTTGATGAAAAAAAGTTTAAAAAAGTTTCAAAAAAGTGTTGACAAGCGAAAGCGACTGTGATATACTAATATAGTTGTCACTTGAGAGAAGCAAGTGACAAAGACCTTTGAAAACTGAACAAGACGAACCAATGTGCAGGGCACTACAACTAAGGTTGTAGTACTGAACAATGAAAAAACAATAAATCTGTCAGTGACAGAAATGAGTGAGAACTCAAACTTTTAATGAGAGTTTGATCCTGGCTCAGGACGAACGCTGGCGGCGTGC